>JANOEV010000505.1:0-7705 GCA_031413695.1 Burkholderiales bacterium | reverse complement strand
GTGCTGATTGGCTGGACGGTGGTGGCGTCCGCCGGCATGCTGGTTACGGCAATCGCGATCGGCAGCCCCAAGGCCTTGTCGGGTGCGTTGTTTTATATGCTCGGCAGCACGGTGGCCACCGCACTTTTATTCTTGAATGCGGCGGCGATTGATGCGCCGGCCGCCCAGGTCATGCCGGGCGCGGCATCCGAAAACCGCGCGTGGCCGGTTGTCGGTGCGCTGTTTTTTACCGGCGCGGCGGCCGCGGCCGGCTTGCCGCCGTTTTCCGGCTTTATTGGCAAAACCATTGTGCTGGTCGGCGCGACCCAACACGCGTGGATGACGTGGATACTATGCGCGGTATTGATCGCCGGGTTTCTGACCATCATCGCCTTCGCACGCATGGGCAGCCGGTTGTTTTGGAAACGTGATGCGGCGGTGGCACCGCTGTATTTGTTGCCGGCATCATTGCTGGCGGTTGCCTTGGTTGCCCTGACCCTGTTGGCCGCGCCGATTCAACGTTTCACCGATCAGGCGGCGATTGAAATGAAACGTCCGCAGATCATGACCGGCAATGTGCTCGGCAAGTTGCCGCTGCAGTCGGACAAAACCACCGGAGCGGCCAAATGAAACGGCACTTTCCGCAACCGCTGATCTCGGTGATGTTGTTTGTTGTCTGGCTGGCGCTGAATAACACTCTGCATGCCGCACACCTGCTGCTCGGCGCACTGCTGGCGTTGGTCATTCCATGGTGGACATCAAGGTTCGCCGGCGGGATCAAGGCGCCCACCGTCAAACAACCGTTGACGATTGCGATTCTGGGGCTGATCGTGTTGTTTGATATTGTCAAATCAAACATTGCCGTTGCCAGACTGATACTGGGCCGTCAATCCAATATCAACCCCGCCTTTGTCTGGGTGCCACTGGATGTCACGGATGCGCATGCGAAGGCGGTGCTCGCCGGCATTGTCACCATGACGCCCGGCACGGTGTCGGCAGATTTTTCCGAGGACGGGAAATATTTGTTGGTGCACGCGCTCAATGTCACGGATGCCGAACAGCTGATTGCAGAAATAAAGTCACGATACGAATTGCCGTTGAAGGAGATTTTTGAATGATCGCGAATCTGGCGGTGCCACTGTCACATCTGGGTATCTGGACAAAATATGCCGTTTTGTTTGCGCTGATTTTATTTGGTGCAGCACTGCTGCTCGCGGCATGGCGGCTGTTTCGCGGCCCTGATACGGCTGATCGTATCCTCGCGCTCGACACGCTCTATGTGAACGCAATGGCGCTCACCATACTGCTTGGTATTATTTTTGCCAGCAATGTCTATTTTGAGGTCGCGCTATTGATTGCACTGTTGGGATTTGTCGGCACCGTGGTGATGGCAAAGTACCTCGAGCGCGGGGACATTGTCGAATGATTCCACTTTGGGCCGACATCTTGATTGCGCTGATGGTGGTGCTCGGCGCACTTTTTGCGCTGATTGGCGCCATCGGTTTGGTGAGGCTTGATGACTTCCTGAAACGTTTGCATGCACCGACCAAGGCCTCAACGCTCGGCGTCGGCTGCGTGTTGATCGCTTCGATCGTCTATTTCACCTTTTCAGCGCGCGGTTTGAGTGTGCATGAGTTGTTGATCACGCTGTTTGTTTTTCTGACCGCGCCGGTGTCGGCAAACCTGCTCACCAGGGCGGCGCTCAAGGACAGCATGCGAGACGACGGGAATTTGCCGCCGCCACCGCCGCCACCAAATTTGGCGCCGCCAGCCCCGCCGGGCTGATTACAGCAACTTGGTGTCGTTGTGCGAATAGGCCGGTGAACAGGCGCACAGAATCCGCAGTGAAACCGCGCCGGTATTTTGAATGCAGTGTGGTGTGCCCGGCCGGATCACAATGCTGTCACCCGTCTTGACCGGAAACGTTTCCCCGCCCAGCGTCATGATGCCTTCCCCCTGGGTCAGGTGATAGATTTCCTCTGATTGGTGGTGCAGATGCAGCGCCGTGGTCTGCCCCGGCTCAACCACCGCTTCGGCGAGACTTTGCTTGATCACAGCACTGCTGTCCGGATGCAACAGCTCGCGAATGAGTGAGCCGTCCTTGGTCACAAATGCCGGGATGGATTCGTAGCGGGTATGGGTCGTTTTTACTGGTGACATGGCTGACTGCGTTTATCCGAGCCGGATCGGTTTTCCGTGCCATAATTTTTGCACGTCAACCGCTTTTTGCCCAAGGATTTTCTGCCATGGCCGTCAACTATGTCTTGCCAACCAACGCTGGGTTGCACGCGGTGCCGGGAATCCGGTTGGGGTTTGCCGAAGCACATGTGCGCAAGCCAAACCGCAAGGACATGCTGATCGCCGTGCTGGCCGAAGGCAGTGTGGCAGCAGGCGTATTCACACAGAATCGTTTTTGCGCCGCACCCGTAACAGTCTGTCGCGAGCATTTGCTGAAGAGTGCCAACCAACGCGCCATCATCGTCAATACCGGTTGCGCCAACGCCGGCACCGGTGAGCGCGGCTTGAACGATGCGCGCGAAACTTGTATTGCGGTTGCAAAAGCGCTTGGCTGTCACGCCGATCAAGTTTTGCCGTTTTCCACCGGCGTGATCATGGAGCATTTGCCGATGACGCGGATTTTAGCCGGCGTCCCGGCATGTGTGTCGAACCTCGCCGACGACGGCTGGTTTGATGCGGCGCATGCGATCATGACCACCGATACCGTGCCAAAAGCATTCTCAAAACAAATCTTGCTGTATGGCAAAACGGTCACCATCACCGGCATTTCCAAGGGGGCCGGCATGATCCAGCCGAACATGGCGACCATGCTGGGATTTATCGCCACCGATGCATGCGTTGCCGCCGATGTGTTGCAGGATATGGTCAAGGAAGCGGCCACGCTGTCGTTCAATTCGATCACTGTCGATGGCGACACCTCCACCAACGATTCATTTGTCCTGATCGCCACCAACAAGGCCGGACATCCGTTGATTGCCGGTGAGGGCACCGCTGAATATGGTTTGTTGCAAACCGCCATTAACGACGTCGCCATTCATCTGGCACAGGCAATTGTGCGCGACGGCGAAGGGGCGACCAAGTTCATCACCATCAAAGTTGACGGCGGCAAGAGCCGCGACGAGTGTATGAAAGTGGCTAAAACGATCGGTCATTCACCATTGGTTAAAACCGCGTTTTTTGCGTCGGACCCGAACCTTGGCCGCATTCTGGCGGCGGTCGGGTATGCCGGCATCAGCGATCTCGATCAAAACAAAATCACCCTGCGACTCGGTGATGTGCTGGTCGCTGAAAAGGGCGGCCGCGCCGCCAGCTACCGTGAAGAGGATGGATCGCGCGTGATGAAAGAATCCGAGATCACCGTCAACGTCAATCTGGGCCGGGGCAAGGAAAGTGTGGTGCTGTGGACCTGTGATTTTTCGTACGACTACGTCAAGATCAACGCCGACTATCGCAGCTAAAATGATGTTTCCCAAGCTCGACAAAGTCGCCGCAAAGGCGGAAGCATTAATCGACAAGATTGACGCGCTCCTGCCGGTGCAACCTGCCAATGACTGGACGGCCATCGCCTATCGGTGGCAAAAAAGTGACGGCGGCGTATTCGGTGTGGCAAGGGGCGGACTGGTGCCGGTCAGGCATCCGCACGTGATTCACTTGTCGGATTTGATCGATATCGACGAACAAAAACAGCGGCTGGTCGCCAACACCAAACAATTTGTCGCGGGTAAGACGGCCAATAATGTGCTCTTGACCGGTGCGCGCGGCACCGGCAAGTCGTCGATTGTGAAGGCGATTCTGCAGCGTTTTGCCAAACAGGGATTACGTTTGATTGAAGTTGACCGCGCCGATCTGATTGATCTGCCGGCAATCGCCGATTTGGTCGCTGGGCGGCCGGAAAAATTTATTGTGTTCGCCGATGATCTGTCGTTCGAGGCGGGCGATGCGGCGTACAAGGCGCTGAAGTCGGTTCTGGATGGCGGTGTGGCGGCGCCGACCGAGAACATGCTGGTATATGCAACCTCCAACCGCCGCCACCTGATGCCGGAAATGATGCACGAAAATCAGGCGGCCAAACACACCGACGACGGTGAAATTCACCCCGGTGAAACCACAGAGGAAAAAATTTCATTGTCTGAACGATTCGGCCTGTGGTTGTCGTTTTATCCGTTTGATCAAGACCAGTATCTGGCGATCGCGCGACACTGGGTCAACGTGTTGTCGGCAGCCGCGCGGGTTGATGAGGTGCAGTTTCGCAAGGACGCATTGCTGTGGGCGCTCGAACGCGGTGCGCGCAGCGGTCGTATCGCCTATCAGTTTGCCCGCGATTTCGCCGGGCAGTTGCCCCAACCGCTGGTACCGGCCGGCAAAGTGGCGACAGCCCGCTGCCGCACCCGCAAGAAATCATAAGTGACGACGATCACCGATGTCGCGGTTGCGGTGTTCATCACAGCTGACGGTCGCTTCTTGTTGTCATCCCGCCCGCACGGCAAAGCCTATGCCGGCTACTGGGAGTTCCCCGGCGGCAAGCTCGAGCCGGGAGAGTCGGTCCGCGACGCATTGGTGCGCGAGCTCGAAGAAGAGCTCAACGTCGTCATCGATGAATGTACCCCGTGGTTTTCATTCAAGATGACTTATCCCCACGCCACCGTGCGACTGCGCACCTGGCGCGTCACGGCGTGGCACGGGGCGGACCAACGCGGCATGCATGGCATGGAGGGACAATCGTTTTGCTGGCAGCGGTTGAATGACATTGCGGTGTCACCGGTCCTGCCGGGCTGCCTGCCGATTTTTCGTGCGCTGTCATTGCCAACCACCTACACGATCACGAATGCGAGTGAGCAGGGTGCGGAATCATATCTCCAGCATCTGCGGGCGTCTTGGGGCAATCATGCCGCAAACGGCACGCCGGATGGCGCGTTTGTGTCTTCAGATTCCGCACATAAACACTTGATCCAGATTCGCGAAAAGAACATGCCTGAAGCAGCGCTGCGACAGTTTGCCACCGACGTCACCGCCATTGCGCGACAGCACAATGCGCTTGTGCTGGTCAACAGCGATGTCGAACTCGCGCTGGCGGTTGGCGCTGATGGTGTGCAACTAACCGGCAATCAACTCGCCCGATTGACGGCGCGGCCACCATTGGCATGGGTCGGTGCATCCGCCCACTCGCGCGATGACGTATTGCGTGCCGCCGAGCTCAAGTGTGACTTCGTGGTGGTGGGCAGCGTCAAGCCGACCGACAGCCACCCCGGTCAGGCGCCGCTGGGCTGGCCGGCATTCGCCGAGATGGTGCGTGATTCACCGATTCCCGCGTTTGCCATTGGCGGACTGTTGCCGTCGGACTTCAATCAGGCCGCCGCGCACGGCGCGCACGGCATTGCCATGCAGCGTGCTGCGTTATAGCGCCGGGACCAAACAAACAATGCACACCACTATTTTCGATACCCCCGTCGTCAACACGGTTATACGCGCGCTGTCTATTGCCTTTCTCAAACTGACCGGCTGGAAGATCACCGGTTCGTTGCCGACAGAGCACAAAAAATTTGTCATGATCGCCGCGCCACACACCAGCAACTGGGATTTGCCGTACATGTTGATGGTGGCATTCAGTTTGCGTTTACATGTCTATTGGATGGGCAAGGCGTCGATATTCAATTGGCCGTTTCGCAGCGTGATGATGTGGCTCGGTGGTATTCCGGTCGTCCGTGAACAGTCGAACAACCTGGTGGCGGTCTCGGCCGCCGCGATCATGGCCGCCGACCGACAGTTGCAACTGGTGGTGCCGCCGGAGGGAACCCGCAGCAAATCACGCTACTGGAAGACCGGCTTTTATTACATCGCCCTCGGTGCCAAGGTGCCGATCATCATGGCGTACATGGACTACGAGAAAAAAATGTCCGGTCTGGGTCCGATACTGGTTCCATCTGGCGATATTGACGCCGACATGAAAACGATCAAGGCGTTTTATGCGCCGTTTAAAGGCAAAAACGCGACGCAGTTTGACGCGGCGTAAATGCAAGACACCAATACGTTGGCCCGCCAATCGGCGGCTATGGCAATTCGATTCCTGCCGTGGCGACGGTGGTCTTTTCCCCCCGTTCATAGACGGTGTGTGCGCGCCCGACAATGAGGCTGTCGACCTTGCCAATCGCCTTTGGATCCTTATTCGCGTAGGGCAGTGACGAAAGCACTGTGCGCATCGCATTCAGCCGCGCACGTTTCTTGCAGTCGCTTTTGACCACCGTCCAAGGCGCATCCGCGGTATCCGTTTCGAAAAACATCACTTCCTTGGCGCGCGTATATTCTTCCCATTTGTCGAGTGACGCCTTGTCGATCGGGCTGAGTTTCCAGTGCTTGAGCGGATGATTCTCGCGCTCCTTGAAACGGCGGCGCTGTTCCTTGCGGCTCACCGAAAACCAGAATTTGAACAGATGCACGCCACTTCTGACCAGGTGCCGTTCAAATTCCGGCGCCTGACGCATGAACTCCTGATGCTGTGCCTCGGTACAAAATCCCATGACCCGTTCAACGCCGGCACGGTTGTACCAGGAGCGGTCGAATAACACAATCTCGCCCGCGGTCGGCAGGTGCTGAACATAGCGCTGAAAGTACCATTGCCCCTGCTCGTTGGCGGTGGGCTTTTCCAGCGCGACGACCCGCGCGCCGCGTGGATTCAAATGCTCCATCATGCGTTTGATGGTGCCGCCCTTGCCGGCGGCGTCCCGTCCCTCGAACAAAATGACGACCCGTTGACCGGTTGCCTTCACCCACGCCTGCAGTTTGAGTAACTCGACTTGCAAGAGATATTTTTGCTGCTCGTAGTTTCGGCGCAGCATGAGGTTTTTGTACGGATAGCCACCTTCGCGCCATGTGTCAACCAACTCGTCGTCGGGATTTGCCAGGGCGAGTTTTGCGCCCGCCTTGCCCGCGCCGGACAAACGACGTTGAATGGCCGCCAACTCATCGCTGGATGCCCCATCAAGCAATGCCCGCAACGCACTCGCCTTGTCGCGCCCGGATATATTGTTGCTGAGTACCGATTGCAACGCCGAAAACTGCGTGCTTTCGGCGCCGCTCGCCGCCCGCCTGGCACTATATGCGGCGATGGCGCCGGCGTTCAGGCGCGGCGCGGTATCACCCTGTGCAACCCGGCGCACCCCGCGTGGCTTGGGCGGCTTGGTTGGCGCATTGTCCCGTTTCGAGGTGGGGACGGTTGATCGTTTAGTCGCTTGTTTGGTCTTGGCCGCGGTGGTGCCGCGCGGAATTGACACGCTGACGGAACGTTTTTTTGTTGCAGCCATAAATGCTCCTGAAAAGAAAGGCTATTGTAAAGTTTGCCCTCCGTTGGCGGCTGCATGTTGATACATGTCAAAAAGATGACAGAAGCGCCGTTAATGCATCAGTGCTTATGTGACCCGCCGTCCTTTTCCTGCCCCTTGGCGGCGACGTCGATCGTAAAGCGTTTTTTGTCCGCCGCCTCGAAGGTCAGTTTGAGCGGCACGGTGTCGCCCTTGTTAATGGGCTTGTTGACCTTGATCAGCATGATGTGAAAGCCGCCCGGCTTGACGCACGCCATCGTCGACTATCGCGACCTCGTGACGCAGCCGAGCGTCGTCGTGCACGAGGTCTACGACCGGCTCGGGTTTACGCCGTCGGCCGAGCTCGAGCGCGCGCTCGCGCTGCAGGAAGGGCGGAGCGGCGCGCGCGAGTC
>JANOEV010000504.1:0-7931 GCA_031413695.1 Burkholderiales bacterium | reverse complement strand
TGCCGAGTTGCTGTTGCGCTGCTATGAGCTGCTGGCGAAAAATGCGCCACTGCTTGAGCACTACCGTGACCGCTTCAAGTTCATTTTGGTCGACGAATTCCAGGATACCAACCGTCTGCAATATCAATGGATCCAGCTGCTTGCCGGAAAAGACACGGCGGTGTTTGCGGTGGGCGATGACGATCAATCGATCTATGCTTTTCGCGGCGCTGAAGCGGCCAATATGCGCGAATTCCAGCGCGACTTTGCGCACGGCAACGTGATCAAGCTCGAACAGAACTACCGTTCGCAGGGCAATATTCTCGACGCCGCCAATGCCGTGATTGATCACAACAAGGACCGGCTCGGCAAAAATCTGTGGACCGATGAAGGCAAGGGCGAGCCGTTGCGTATCTATGCGGCGTCGACGGATACAGACGAGGCGCAATTTGTCATCGACGAAGTCAAGGCCCTGCACCGGGAGGGCAGGGCGCTGTCGGAAATGGCGCTGTTGTATCGCTCGAACGCACAATCGCGGGTGCTTGAACACACCCTGTTCAGTGCCGGCATTGCATACCGTGTATATGGCGGGCTGCGCTTTTTTGAGCGTCAGGAAGTCAAGCACGCCCTCGCGTATTTGCGTTTGGCGGGCAACCCGAATGACGACGGCGCGTTCTCGCGGGTGGTGAATTTCCCGCCGCGCGGCATCGGCGCGCGCTCGGTTGAACAGGTGCAGGAACTCGCGCAGCGCTACAACGTGTCGCTGTATGAAGCGGCATTAAACGGGATCGCGCAAAACGCCATCACCGGTCGCAGCGCCGCCGCCATTGGCACGTTTTTGCGCGTGGTTGAAGGGCTCAAATCTTCCGGCGCGGCAAAAATTTCACTCGCGGAGCTGGTTGATGAGACGCTGGAGAAAAGTGGCCTCAAACATCATTACGAAACCGAGCGCGAAGGCGCAGATCGACTGGAGAACCTGGCCGAGTTGGTCAGTGCCTGTGCACAGTTTGAGGAAGCCTACGAAGGCGACGACAGTCCGTTGGTGGGTTTTTTGACCCATGCCAGCCTGGAAGCCGGCGATCACGAAGCCGCCGTCAGCGACGACGCGTTGCAACTGATGACGGTACACGCGGCCAAGGGGCTGGAGTTTGACCACGTCTTTTTGGGCGGATTGGAAGAAGGGTTGTTCCCACACGAAAATTCACTGTCGGCTTTTGCCGGCATCGAAGAAGAGCGCCGCTTGATGTATGTGGCCATCACGCGCGCGCGCAAACGGCTTTATTTGTCCTATGCGGCGCAGCGCATGTTGCACGGTCAGACCCGCTACGGTATTGTGTCGCGCTTCATTGATGAGATCCCCGCCAATCTTTGCAAGTGGATTGTGGTGCCGGACAAGCAGGCAGCGTACGCCGGTGGCGGCGGCAATCAATGGGGCAAAACATCCGGTGCACGCGGATCTTATGGATCAGACTATGGCAGCGGCAATACCAGCAGCGGCGGCACTTACACCGGCTTCAAACAGAATGTTGTGAAGGATGAAAAAGCCGCCGAATATGGGCGGCAGGGCGCGCCCGATACGTCGCGCGCAAATTTTGAGACAGCACGAAGCGATGGTCTGCCGTTTGTGGTTGGCCAAAACGTCGCACACGCAAAATTTGGCGAGGGTGTGGTACTGGCGTTTGAAGGCCGCGGCGTTGATGCGCGTGTGCAGGTGAAGTTTCGCAATGAAGGCACCAAGTGGCTGGCGATTCAATACGCCAAACTGGCGGCACTTTCGTAAAACCGTCTATTGGCAAATGGCGTCAGTCAATTGTTGTTGCCCCGCGACGCTGCTCAATGCGTGTCTGGGATATCCATTGAACCAGCGGTCGACTCGACATCGGCACGAAACACCGCTTTAAAGCTAGTGTAGTGGGTAATTGCATACACCGGCAAGAACACAATCAGGCCCAGCATCCACGGAATGATGGCGGCAAACAACAGCGCCATTGCCAATAGGCAAAACAGGACGAGCGGCACAAAATTACCGACCAGGGCGAAAAAGCTCCATCGAATCGCGTGTGATGCAGGCATCGGTTGATGCGCCATCAGCGCGGCGGTAAACCACAACACACCCTTGATCAGCATGATGGCGACAAGCGCGGCAAACCAAAGCGGGCCCTGCCCGTCAAACGCCCGCGAAATTGTCTCGACCGACATATTTTCACGATCAAGACTGCGCAGCCCGTCGAAAAAGCCAAATGCACTCAACGACATCATGACCAGCAATTCAAGCAACAACGATACGGCACCGACCTGAATCAACGTTCGCCCGCTGGCCTTGAATCCGGCGAACAAATGGTTGATCGTCACCAACTTACCCATTTCCTGATCGCGACAAGCCAGCACAAAGCCGGCAAAAAATGCCGGCTGGCTCATGGTCATGGCAGGTGCACCAACCAATGGAATCAACAACATGAACAGCGATACCATGACCCACACTGACGTGAGCGAAACCCACGCCAGTGGTTGCGCACGAAACAAGCCCCACGCCTCTTTGATCCAGCCTGCGCCACTGAAGGCGGAAACATCAACAACTTGCATAAAGAATGACTCGTTTCAATTCGGAAAAAGTTGTTGCGCCCGGTCGTGGTTTTTGACGTGGAACCGCAACAGGCGCTCGGAAAATGGATGGTCCTTGGTGTGGCTCAGGGTTGAGGCGCGCGGGTAGTAGTGATATCCCAGCCGCCCCAGCCATGTTCGCAACGCCGCCGCACGAAGCATCTGTGGCCATGCCTCGCGCTCGGCGGGGACAAACGCACGTACACCGGCATAGCCGGCCAGCAGCGCGGAAAGTTTGGCATCATCGAACTTTGCCGCCGGATAGGCGGCGAAATCGAGGCACCAGTCGTTGACGGTGATGGCGACATCCCACAACAGATGGTCATGGCAGGCAAAATAAAAATCAATCATTTGTGGCGCGTGCCGGTCGGCGTGGTCATCCCACAAGATGTTGTCGCGAAACAAATCGGCGTGCACAATGCCACCCGGTATGTCGAGGTGATCAAAGTCCGCTTGAAAAAGAATTTCGCTCTGTAACAACGTACTCTCGGCGGCGGTTGCAAGCACCTTCAGGCCTTCCGCTTCACGGCGCCACCACGACAACCCGCGCCAGTTTGTCATCGGCATCGTGAATCCTTGCGCCGCAATATGCATGCGCGCCAACGCCGCACCCACCGCATGGCAATCGGCCGGCTCGGGGTGCGCGATATCATTACCCGCCAGTCTCGTCACCAGTGCGGCGGGTTTGCCCTTGAGTTCCCGCAACACGTCTGCGTTGGTGGTCTTGAGCGGTGCCGCGCAATTGATGCCCTTAACATGCAAATGTGACATCAGTCCCATGTAGAAATCGAGATCGGTGCGCGGAATTTTTTCAAAGATGGTCATGACATACCGACCGCGTGTGGTTGTGACAAAAAAATTTGAATTCTCGACGCCGGCGGCAATATCCTGAAAATCAATGATGTCACCTATGTTATAGGGCGCCGTAAAGTCGCGCGCCTCGTCGATGGAGACCGGCGTGAAGACACTCATGCCGTCGCCATTTCTTCAAGCGATACCAGCATCATTGAAGCGCGGCGCAACGATCCGCGCGCACCGCATCAACCAAGCGCTCTACCATGTCAGCAGCACCCACATTGGCACGGAAATCTTGGTGTCGATTTCGCCCATGCGAACGAACTTGCCATCGCCCTTCTCGTCGATCAAATGGTAAGACGGGCCGCTGGCTGGCTTGACTTCCATTTTGTAGAGCCTGCCCTGCAGGCGGTGTTCGACCACGGTTTCCGCGTCGGTTTTGCGGGTGGTGACCTTATGGTCACGCAGAAAATCATCGCGCGACTTGCCTTTTGGCAGCATCGGCAAAACATAGTCATCAATCACGACCGCGTTGGCCGGCCGACGCGGCTTTTCCGCAGCCGGTTGCGCGACACTCGCAGTGGAAACGGTAAACATCAAAACGCAAAGACAGTGAAGGACGTAACGCATAGGGTTCTCCGGATTGGTGATTGCAAATCAATCAAATTAAAGTGACATTTCCAGTGCTTTTTCATCGGCATTTGGTGCGATGGATCGATTTGCGTAGTGCGCAAAAATTGCCGCAACAACGTCGTCCGGGTCATCAATGACCTGAAACAAACCCAAGTCCTTCTCGCTGATCACACCCTCCGCCAGCATGCGGGTTTTTACCCAATCAATCATGCCGCCCCAAAAATCCGCGCCAACCAAAATCACCGGCATCTTGCGCAGTTTGCCGGTCTGAATCAGGGTAAGCGCCTCCCAAAGCTCGTCCAGCGTTCCAAAGCCACCCGGCATCACCACATACGCCATCGCATGTTTGACAAACATCGCCTTACGTGCAAAAAAGTGTTGAAAGACCACCGAGATATCCTGATAGCCGTTGCCCTCCTGTTCGTGTGGCAACAGGATATTCAGGCCGATACTCGGTCCCTTGCCGCCCAGCGCGCCTTTGTTGGCGGCTTCCATAATGCCCGGCCCGCCACCCGATAACACGCCAAATCCGGCGTCGGATAATTTGCGGGCAATGGTCTCGGTGACCGCGTAATAAGGGTTGTCGTGCTTAAGCCTTGCGCTGCCAAAAATCGCCACGGCAGGCGAAACCGTACCAAGTCGCTCCGATGCCGAAACCATTTCGGCCATAATGTTGAGCACCCACCACGATTCGCGCGCCGCGCCTAAACTCTGGTCGCGCAATTCAGGGTCCGCGCGCTTCGGGATCTTGCCTCCGGCGAGCTTTAGACTTTCAATCGATTTATCTGAATTCCCCAACATGTCCTCCAATGACTGCAATGTCCAGCCCGTCTGATAACCAATCGCTGATAAACCCGCCGGGTGAAACCGCCCGCAAGCGGCTGTTGCTGGTGGATATTTCGAGCTATTTTTATCGCGCATTTCATGCGATGCCGGATTTCAAAAGCCCCTCAGGCGAGCCCACCGGGGCGATTTATGGCGTTGCCAATATGCTCAACCGCCTGCGTCTCGACTTCCCTGCTGATTATAGCGCCTGCGTTTTCGACCCGAAGGGCAAAACATTTCGCGATGACATCTACCCGGAATACAAGGCGACGCGCACCGCCATGCCGGAAGAATTGGCACATCAGATCGGCCATATTCGCGAAGTTTGTGAGGCGCTTGGCTGGCCTTGTGTGGAGGTCGCCGGCATGGAGGCCGATGATGTGATCGGCACGCTTAGTGTGCATGCGAGCGCGCGGGGCGTCGATACTGTCATTTCGACCGGCGACAAAGACCTCGCGCAGTTGGTGAATAACCGCGTCACGCTGGTGAATACCATGTCAAACGAAAAACTCGATATCGCCGGGGTCATCAGCAAATATGGCGTGCCGCCGAATCGAATCGTCGATTACCTGGCATTGATGGGGGACACCGTTGACAACGTCCCCGGCGTGGAAAAAGTCGGCCCCAAGACGGCGGTGAAGTTGCTCGCCGAATACGACTCACTCGAAGGCGTGATGGCCAATGCCGAAAAAATCAAAGGCGTGGTTGGCGCCAACATCGTCAAGGCGCGTGAGTGGTTGCCGACCGGACGTGTATTGGTCACCGTAAAGTGTGATGTACCGTTGTCATTTGATTTTGCCACCATCAATCACAAACAGGTTGATATTGCGCGGCTCGACAAACTTTATGCGACGTTTGGTTTTCGTACCTTGCGGGCGCAGCTGCACAAGTCGGCAAGTACGTGCGCCGACCACCACGATAGTGCGGCACCGAAGCTGGACGATGGTGGCGACGCTGTCTTCAAACAAGCGGGCAGGGATAGCGGCGCCGTGCGTTGGTCGTCAGGCGATATCGCTGCGGTGCAGACGCCGTTTATCAACACGCGTAAATACGAATGTATCGACACTGAAGCATCGCTCGATGTCTGGCTGGAAAAACTCAATGCGACCGAATTGGTTTGCCTCGACTCCGAAACCACCAGCCTCGATCAAATGCAGGCGCAAATTGTCGGCCTGTCGTTTGCGTGCGTTGCTGGTGAAGCCGCGTATCTGCCACTCAAGCATATCTATCCTGGCGCGCCGGATCAGCTCGATTTTGACGTTGCCATCAACAAGCTGAAGCCTTGGTTGGCCGACCCCTCGCGGAAAAAACTCGGCCAGAATATCAAATACGATTTGCACGTGTTTGCCAATCACGGCATCCATGTCCAGGGCTATCTTCACGACACGCTGCTGCAATCGTATGTGCTCGAGTCGCACCAGCGGCACGACATGGATTCGCTCGCCACCCGGCATTTGGGCGCAAAGACCATCAGCTTTGAGGAAGTCGCCGGCAAGGGCGCATCGCAAATCTGTTTTGATCAAGTCAGCGTCGAAAAGGCGACGGAGTATTCAAGCGAGGATTCGGATGTCACCCTGCAGCTGCATGGCGCCATGCTGCCACAGATCAACGTCGACGCCAAACTCAAATTTGTCTACGAACAAATTGAAATGCCGGTTGCACACGTGCTGCTGACCATGGAACGCAACGGCGTGTTAATCGACGCAAAACTGCTCGAAAAACAGAGCTGTGAGCTTGGCCTGAAAATGCTCGAGCTGGAATCGCGTGCACATGAACTCGCCGCCCAACCGTTTAACCTGGGTTCGCCCAAACAGCTCGGCGAAATCCTGTTCGACAAACAAGGCATCAAGCCACTCAAAAAAACCCCGGGCGGTGCGCCTTCCACTGACGAAGAAACCCTGGAAAAACTTGCACTCGATTATCCGTTGCCCAAGGCGATACTTGAATACCGCAGTGTTGCCAAACTAAAAAGTACCTACACCGACAAACTGCCGCGCATGGTCAACGCCCGGACCGGCCGCGTACATACCAACTACGCACAAGCCGTCGCGGTGACCGGCCGGCTGTCGAGCACGGATCCGAACTTGCAAAACATTCCGGTGCGCACCGCCGAGGGCCGCCGCATTCGCGAAGCCTTTATCGCCCCGCCGGGCAGCGTGATTGTCAGCGCGGATTATTCACAAATCGAGCTGCGCATCATGGCCCACTTGTCCGGTGACAAGGGATTGCTCGACGCGTTCGCCGCCGGCGAAGATGTCCATCGTGCCACCGCCGCCGAAGTGTTTGGCGTGACGCGTGACGAAGTTTCGAATGAGCAGCGCCGCTACGCCAAGGTCATCAACTTTGGTCTCATCTACGGGATGAGCGCGTTCGGCCTTGCCGCCAACCTGGGGATTGAGCGTTCCGCCGCCGCGAGTTACATCGAACGATACTTTGCGCGTTATCCCGGTGTGGCGGCCTACATGGAGCGCACCCGCAACGCCGCACGTGAATCAGGGTTTGTCGAAACCGTGTTCGGCCGGCGTTTGTGGCTGCCCGATATCCGTTCCGCCAATCAAGGGCGCCGCCAGGGCGCCGAACGCGCCGCCATCAATGCGCCGATGCAGGGAACCGCAGCTGATTTGATCAAGCTCGCCATGATCGCGGTGCAGGGCTGGTTGGAAACATCCAAGCTCGAAACAAAGTTGGTGATGCAGGTGCACGATGAATTGGTGCTGGAAGTACCGGAATCAGAACTCAATATCGTCAAAGCAAATGTGCCGGGGCTCATGACCAATGTCGCCAAGCTGGACGTGGCGCTGGTGGCAGAGCCTGGTGTGGGGGTGAATTGGGAGGGCGCACATTGATTACAGACCGAAAGAGACGGGGATAAGTTTTTGCCGCTCCGGCTCGGTTAAAGACAATGATGTTGCTATAGCGCGGACCCAACAAGCATTTCATCTCGTGCGCCACGCACCGATTGCAGCTGCAAGCCCTTCCGGGTCGGCCACACACACCCACAACATCGAGTGGCGTTTAAAGCCAATCACACGCGGGATTTTTTCCACAAACGCAATACTCAATCCCCTGTGATGGTTGGTGCCGAAGGTCAGGCCGTC
>JANOEV010000503.1:0-10225 GCA_031413695.1 Burkholderiales bacterium | reverse complement strand
CCCGCCAGGTTTAGGCCGGCAATTTTTCGAGGTAGGCACTTAATGTCGCGCGGGAGTAGACCGGTGGCTCTGGCAGCCGGCTATCGACCGCGAGCGTGCGGTCACCGACAGCTTGCAATTGCTGTCGCACACTTTCCGCCTCCGACCAAATGGCATTGGCACAGGCGCGTGCGCGGTCAACATCACCGCGCATTTTGTAGAGGTGAAACAGCGCGACGGTGACCAAATGGCGGAAGGTTGGCTTGGTTTTGGCGCCTGCTGCGAGTTGATGCAATGCACCGAGGGCATTGTCGTTGCGCTTCTCGATTGCGTCGACCATTGCCAGCAATGCCCGGCGTTCGTCGAGTGTGATGCCGATGGTCGCCGCCTTTTTTTGCGGCATCGCGGAAAGCGCTTTCCGTCCAGTTGAGGTGTATCCACCCAATATGACCAGACTCGCCAACACAACCGCATCGCCCGGTGAGGCGATAAACAGATCCGACAGGCGTCCCGCATCAAATTCGCGCTTGCCTTTTGCAAAGTCACCGGCCAGCAACGCACGCCACAAGCTGCGTGATTGGCGCCGAATCTTGCCGATCGCAGCCCTATCTGAGTCCCCGTTGGGTGTCGTCAAGCGGCTGGAAACCTCCCAAACTTTGCCGTAGGCACCGAGAAATATTTCCATCATGCCAAGGCTGGACAACAGGTCGGTGCGAATCGCACGGTCACCAAATGACTGGTCGATTGCTTCCATGTTGCTGGAGGCCAACGTTGCATCCGTCGATTCACCGCCCTGTTTGGCGATGTACCACGTGACCGCGCTGGTTTTGTTCGACACACCAATATGTTTGTATAACGCGGACAGATACACCCGCGCGGTGCCGTCTTTGTAGCCCAGACTCTGCGCGATCTTTTTGCTCGACGCACCCTTAACCAGCAGCGCAAGCATCTTTTTTTCGGTTTCGGTGAGCGAATAAGGCTCGGTTTTGGGTGTGGTTTTCATACTAGGCTTCGACCATTGGTAAGGGCTTCGATGAGTTGGTAAAAACAATCCAATCCGCTGTCAGTTTCAAATGCAAGGCCTTCATTGTATGCCTCGCTGCGGATTGCATTTGTAAAACAATGTGTCAGCGCCGGATCAAGCTGCGTGCCTGCAACCCGTTCCAAATATTGCAGCGCGTCATTCATTGAATACGTCGATGCGCCGGGGCAGTCTGTCAGCAATGAATCGTACAGGTCGGTGATGGCACACATCCGCGCATGGATCGGAATTGCCGTGCCCACAACACCCACGGGATACCCATTGCCGTTCCACCAGCAGTGGTGGTAGCGCGCGATATCACGCGCCATCGAAATGCGAAGAGTCGAATCATCCGAAAGAATTTTCGCGCCCGCCTCGCAATGTTGCGCATGGGCGTGACCCGCCAACCGGGTGCTATCGGCGTGTCGTGCCAGCAAATTGTCGTGCCCCGCGGCCAGGCCAATGTCGTGCAACTGCGCCGCCAAGCCGACCTCGAGCGCGTCAATCGGCCCGTAGCCATAGGCTTGTGCCAGCAATCGCGTCAGCGCGCCCACCCGCAGGCCGTGGCTACCTGATGCGTCGGCCTGCAAGCCGTTGCCTACGGCCAACCGGCTCAGTGTCGGCCAGGTTTCCGGCATGGCTGGTGCGGCAAATTGTGCACGCAGACGCGCCTCTGTGAATTCAAGCGCTGTTGGCGCACGGCAGATATCTGCCGACAACTGGCCGAGCGACAGATGCCGAAGTGCATTCCGTACGGTTCGTTCATGGACAAGCGAGGAGAGCTCGCGCAATCGTAACACCGCTTTTTCCGGCTGCCCGGCGAGTTCTTCAGCGCGAATAACGTATGCAAGTGTATCGCCAAGTGATGAGCCATTAGTTCGCGATTCCTCAAGAGCATTCTCCAGCCGCGTCAGCGCAATATCGAAATTGCCGCGCGCCATATCAAGCACGGCGCGTGATGTCGACGCCACAATCATGCAGCGTTTACCGCCGTCAGCCATTGCCAGTTCCAACGCGCGTCGCGCATGGTACTCAGCGTCAGAGTGCCGACCTGACGCAATCAACAAACGTACAAAATTTTGGTGGAGACAAATCTGACTAATGGCACGTATGTCGCCGTTGCCAAGTTGAAGTTCTGCCATGGCTTGCCCGGCGTATTCAAGCCCGCCCTCCACATCCTTTAAATTGAGCAAATTCTTGGCCAAATTTGTCATTGCGGAATAACGATAGTATTGCCCGCCATGGCGACCAACATTTGTATCAAGTGACTGCAAGTAACTCCTGACGGCAATATCGAAATGCCCGGCATCCGAAAACGTATTGCCTACGTTGAGCAATGCCTGCCCGATTGAGACGTTGTTATCTGACTCTTTTGCCATCGCCAGCGCGCGCCCGTGGAATTCAAGGGCGCCGGCAAAGTCGCCTGAATCCGATGACAATATTCCCGTTGCGGCAGATGCTTTGATAAAAATAGCCGTATCGCCAAATCGCGACGCGCACCCCATAAAGGCTCGTGCAATCGGCAGTGCATCAAACGATCTTCCGTTGTCGTGGAGTTTTCGACATAGCCGAAGCCCGACATCCGCAGCCGATACCAGCTCCGCACCGCTGTTGATTTCACCAAGCCTTTCCCCGAGCGCACTGAACGGCGCGACGGCAGGCGTGACAACGCCGGCATCGAGTTGGCCTTCAGCCTGTAGCAGGTCTTCACAAATCGGCATGTGGATTGACGGTCAGACTTGAGTTGGTTCGAAAAACTGGATTGCAACAGGCGGTTTGGCACTTGCCCCCGCGACCGTCGCCACACCAAGTATTGCAGATGTAAATTTTCCCGTCCAGCCTAATTCGCATTGCAGGGCCGGGTTTTGTTGTCGCGGTGCATTTTATGGTGCGAAATGCCAAAGTATGGAGCGGGTGAAGGGAATCGAACCCTCGTATGCAGCTTGGGAAGCTGCCGTTCTACCATTGAACTACACCCGCGCAAGGGGCCAAACGAAAGCAAAAATCAAGGCCGGCCACGCATTGCAGAGAAAATATTGTATCGACTTCGCTGCGCCCGTGCCAATTGGCGGAACAATTTGCCTATTAGAGATAACGTGATGAAAAAACAAAACACCAGGTAGGGCGGGTCTCTTCGGGCAAAAATGCCTGAAAAAACCCGCCATTGGCGGTGTTTTGTTTTCTACTTTACGTCGGGTTGCGCCGGTGGTGGCCGCCGCAGCGCTTCTTGCAACGAGTCGGTCTTTGGCAATGCCGGCGGTACAGGTGGTGCTGATGGTGCTGGTGCCGGTGGCAATTGCGCGGCCGGCTTCGCGCCATCCGGGTCCAGCGCGGCGTTTAACATTCCGCCGATGCGTGCGCCGGCACGTGCGAGCAATATTGGCATTACGCCGACTGCGCCATCGACATATTCCTTGGGCAACAGATAAGGTGTGTCCGGCCACGGCTTGCCGTCAAATACGCCGGTGGGTTTGCCATCCACCATGCCGCAGGAAAATACCGGTAACTTGCCGTACACCAACCGTTTGGCGGTGCCGTATGAGTCGGCCATCCATGTCACAACATCGCCGCGCATCCAGCCGGCAAAGTTTTTCTTGTAATTTGCAATCAGGTCCTTTGCGACATTAACCTCGGACAAGCCGCGTGTGGCAATCTTGACCATGTCGGAATCCCACACGGCGTGCAAATTTCGCGGGAATTCCGCACCCGGCATCAGCACCGGCTTGCGATTACCGCCAAGGTCGTTGTCATCGGCCGCATGCAAAGGCTGGTGAATGTCGCCGACCATGTGCACCATAAACCGCAGCGCCTGTTGCCGTTCCTCCCTGGTCTTGCCGGTGTCGGACAAGATCGCAAACTGCCGCGGGATCTGCGCGGACGCACAATTGCCATCGGCGCAAATCAGCGCACCGGTGGGGTCGCCACAAACCGGGATATTGTTGAAATGCCAGCGCTCCGAGCCGGGCACCTCGCGCTTGAGGGCTTCACGATAAACATCCATAAACACCGCGGCATCCGCGAGCGAGCCACCGTCGAGCAATTGATTGACGGCGATGCGCGCCTTGGGTGTCAACATCTCCTCGGCCATCAAGCCGGTAATGCGATGCCCTTCGGCACCCCAGCCGAAGGCGCTGGGGATCAGTGCGGCAACAAAGAACGGGCTCAGCAATAAATTCAGCAGGTGTTTTTTCATGCGGCGTTTGATTCGGATGTTTTGGCCGCATCAACATCATCGGCCGGACTGGAAAGGTCGATAAACCGCGCGGCGATAATGCCGATCTCATACAAAATACACAGTGGAATCGCGAGCGCCAACTGCGAGGCGACGTCCGGCGGGGTGACAACGGCGGCGACCACAAACGCGCCGACGATGACGTAGCGGCGCACTTCGATCAGTGTTGCGATCGTCACCAGTCGCGTGGCGACCAGCACCACCACCACCACCGGCGTTTCAAACGCCAGCCCAAATGCCATGAACATGCCGAGCACGAAACTGAAATAGTTTTCGATGTCGGGGGCAACGGTGATGGTTGACGGCGCAAGTTGCGCGATAAACGAAAACACCATCTTGAACACAAAAAAGTAACAAAACGCCATGCCGACAAAAAACAATAACGTGCTAGATACAATCAGCGGAAACACAAAACGTTTTTCGTGTTTATAAAGACCGGGCGCAATAAACGCCCACAGCTGGTACAAGATCACCGGCAGCGCCACCAGGAATGCCGTCATCATGGCAATTTTCAGCGGGATAAAAAATGGTGCGATCACGCCGGTGGCAATCATTTTTGAGCCCTGCGGCAGTGCCGCCATCATCGGCGCCGCCAGAAAATCATACAACTTGCCAGCGATAAACCACGGCGGCGTGACCATCGGCAGCAGGATCACCACAAAAACGATCAAACAAATCACCAGCCGGTTGCGTAGCTCAACCAAATGCGAAACAAACGTATCTTGAAGATTTTCAGACATGGGTAATCGCGCCTAGACGTTGCGACGCGGCGGTTCGACGCCGAAATCAAACGATTGCAGCTGAGCCGTAACCGGCGAATAGCTTGGCGATGAATTTTCAGCCGGCAGTTGCACGGTAGCTTGCGTGCTGCCCGGTGGATCGATGGAACCTGCGGTAGTCAAACCCTGTTCCTGTTGCGCGATCAATTCAGCTTGTGACGGCGCTGCCGCTGGCAAAGATGTCGCCGTTGGTGTGGCGGATACGGCATCCGCCGACGCCGCCTTTTCAACGGCGCGTGTTTCGCTCTCAACCGCATTGGCGTGTGCCTGGACGGTTTGCTCGAATGATTTTGCCGCCGACGCGACTTCCTCCTTCATCTTGGCGAGTTCGGAGAATTCCATTTCACGATTGATATCTGCCTTGACGTTGGCAACATAACGCTGCAACCGGCCAAACAAATGCCCTGCGGTGCGTGCGACCTTTGGCAGGCGCTCGGGGCCGAGCACAACAAGGGCAACCACACCGATCAGGGCGATTTCCGAAATGCCGACGTCAAACACGCGGGATCAACACAAAGTTGGCGGGAAAACACAACGCAATCGTTACGATTTCTGCTTATCCTTGACTTCGCCTTCAACCGTGACACCGGCTTTCTCGGCCAATTGTTCCGGCTTTTTTTCTTCCTCGCCACCCTTCACGCCGTCCTTGAAGCCCTTAACGGCGCCACCGAGGTCGCCGCCGATATTGCGGAGCTTTTTGGTGCCAAACACCAACAACACAATTACCAACACAATCAACCAGTGCCAAATGCTGAAACTTCCCATGATCATCTCCTTGCTGGACGTAAGAACGGATAGGTAAACAGTCTTTGCCCTGCCGGCAAATTCATCTGGCGCGGCGGGGTAATCGAACAAAACCTTATTGTAGCCGTCCCGTCAGCGCATATTATGACTGTCGTTTGACAACGACCGGTCAGCATATGGTTAAACGGGGCGGGTGTTGCGGGGGGCGACGGGTGGGTGCCGTCAGCGGGGGTCGACCGGAAAAAGTCCCAAATGCACGTTTTTCGGAGCCGAGGTCTGTATCAGGTTCGGCCCGCCATGGTTCGAAGCGGTTCGCCTCCCGGGCGATTACCAAATACATGTATGTGCAAATGATACACCTCTTGGCCGCCCATTTGGCCGGTATTGATCGCTGTGCGAAACCCGCCGGTCAAGCCCTGCTCGTTGGCCAGCACCGGCACCAACGCCAACATTTTGCCGAGCAACGCGGAGTCGTCACTGGTGGCGTCGGCGAGGGTGGCAATAAATTTTTTCGGGATGATCAAAAAATGCACGTCAGCCACCGGATGGATATCGTGAAATGCCAGCACGTCGTCATCTTCGTAGACTTTTTTGGACGGGATCTGGCCATTGATGATTTTGCCAAAAATGGTTGGATTGTCAGGTGCGATATTTTCCATCATGACCTCGAATTTTTTTCGGCGATGCCAGATACACCTTCACGACGGCTGAGCTCGGCCAACACATCCGATAGCGAAATATGTTGATGGCCGAGCATGACCAGCACATGAAAAAGCAAATCGGCGGTTTCGTAAATGATGGCCTCACGCGAGCCGGATTTTACGGCGATGACGGTTTCGGTTGCCTCTTCTCCGATCTTTTTCAGAATCGTATCGAGGCCCTTGCTGTTGAGCCTGGCGACGTAGGATGTCTCGGGCGACGCGGTTTTGCGCGCGGCGATGGTGGCCTCAAGCTGCTGCAAAATATCTTGATAGGACATGGTTAATCTTTGTGGAAGCCGGCGGGCTTGGTGAGATCAGCAAGGATGGGGTCGGTATCGTCGGTCTGGATCAATGCGCCATTTTCAAGACGGACAAAAAAACACCGCCGTCGTCCGGTATGACAGGTTATGCCGCCAGTTTGCATGACCTTGATCAAAATGGTGTCGCCGTCACAATCCAGCCGTAATTCGCGCACCTGCTGGATGTGTCCGGAGGTCTCGCCTTTTCTCCAAAGCGACTGTCTGGAACGCGAAAAATAATGCGCCTCACCGGTTTGGATGGTCCGCGCGAGTGACTCACGGTTCATGTAGGCAAGCATCAACACTTCGTTCGATGTGGCGTCTTGGGCGATCGCCGGCACCAGGCCATTGGCATCCCATTTGACGGCGTCCAGAATCATCACGGGCGTGGTTGGATTCATTGCTGTTGGAATATTGTTCATCGCCGCACTTCAATGCCGCGTTCGGCCATGCGTTTTTTTGCCTGACCAATGGTGTATTCGCCGAAATGAAAAATGCTCGCGGCCAACACGGCATCGGCGCGGCCCCTCGGTGACACCATCGGCCAAGTGGTCGAGTGTGCCAACGCCGCCCGACGCAATCACCGGCACACTCACCGCGTCGGCCACCGCGCGTGTCAGCGCCAGATCGAATCCGGATTTGGTGCCGTCACGGTCCATACTGGTGAGGAGTATTTCGCCGGCGCCCAGATTGTCGGTTACGTTTTTGGCCCATTCAATTGCATCAAGCCCGGTCGGATTGCGCCCGCCATGGGTAAAGACTTCCCACCCGTTGCCATCCGCGCGCCTGCGTGCATCGATCGCCACCACAATGGCTTGGGACCCAAAGCGGTGTGCCGCGTCGCTGACCAATTGCGGGTTGGCAATCGCCGCGGTGTTGATGCTGACCTTGTCGGCACCCGCATTCATCAGGCGGCGGATGTCCTCAACCTTGCGCACACCGCCGCCGACCGTGAGCGGAATAAAAACCTGTTCGGCCACTCTGGTGATAACGTCGAAAATCATGTCGCGCTGGTCGGAACTGGCAGTGATGTCGAGGAAGGTGATTTCATCGGCACCTTCGTCATTGTATTTTTTGGCGATCTCAACCGGGTCGCCGGCGTCGCGAAGATTTACAAAGTTGACGCCTTTGACGACGCGCCCCGCGTTGACGTCGAGACAGGGAATGATTCGCTTGGCTAACATGATCGGCTGGCGGGCACTTGTCGCCGGCTCAAGTGGCGGCGGCTTGTGCTGCTTTGAAATCGAGCTTGCCTTCGTAAATGGCGCGCCCGGTGATGACGCCCATGATGCCCTCGGATTCGACCAGCTTCAATTTTTTCACGTCGGCAAGATCATTCAACCCGCCGGAGGCAATCACCGGCACGGTCAGCGCCTGAGCCAGTTTGACGGTGGCATCGATATTGACGCCGGTCATCATGCCGTCGCGGCCGATGTCGGTGTAGAGCACCGCCTCAACGCCGTAGTCTTGAAACCGTTTGGCCAGATCGATCACATCATGGCCTGACAATTTGGACCAGCCATCGGTCGCCACCTTACCGTCTTTGGCGTCGAGCGCCACCACAATATGCCCCGGAAACGCATCACATGCTTCGTGCAGAAATCCCGGGTTTTTCACCGCCGCCGTGCCAATCACGATATAGGTGACGCCGTCGTCGAGATAGCGTTCGATGGTGTCGAGATCGCGAATGCCGCCGCCCAATTGGACCGGCACATCATCGCCCATTACCGAAATAATCTCCTTGATGGCCGATTCGTTTTTGGGTTTGCCGGCAAACGCGCCGTTAAGATCAACCACATGCAAGCGTTTGCAGCCCAGATCCTTCCATCGTCGCGCGGTTTCGCCGGCGTTGTCGGAAAACACCGTGGCGCGCAGCATGTCGCCTTGTTCAAGACGGACGCATTGCCCGTCTTTAATATCGATTGCCGGGATGATCAACATGGTTGTGTGGAAGGCGTGGGAGGGTGCGACGTGTGTGGAATATACGGTTTGTGTGAAAAATGCGGCGTTTGTGGAATATGCGGTTTCAGGGGCATGCAGTGCTAAGGGTTTGTTTGCAGAAAATTCCGGTAAATCATCAAGCCGGCGTGGTGACTTTTCTCCGGATGAAATTGTGTTGCGAAAATATTAGCGCGCCCGACGGCTGCCGTAAAGCGATCGACATAATTGGTTGTTGCTGCAATGATGCCCGAATCCGCGGGGGCGCAAAAGTATGAATGCACATAATAAAAACGCTCACCCGAGGCAATTCCGCGAAACATCATGTCCGCGCCGCGGTTGTCCGGCTCAAACACGACTTCATTCCAGCCCATATGCGGGACTTTTTGGCTGTGGTCGGTCGGCTGAAAGCGTTTAACATCCCCGCCAAAAATGCCCAAACCAAGCGTGTCGCCTTCTTCAGAGCGCTCAAACAACATTTGCATACCGACACAAACGCCAAAAAATGGCTTGTTGGCGGCGGCGTCGCGTACCGCGCGCTCCAGCCCACTTTCATTGAGATAACGCATGCAATCGGGCATTGCGCCCTGGCCTGGGAACACGACGCGGTCGGCGGCGTTGATATCCGCAGGGATACCCGAAATCGATACCTGGGTGGGGATTTGCCATTCGCGGGACGCGAATTCGAATGCCTTTGCGACCGAACGCAAATTCCCCATGCCGTAATCAACCACCACCAGTTTTTGCATAATTAGGCGAAACGTGAAAAAAATGCCTGAACAGCGTTAAACCCACCGCGATTTCCGCCTACCGACCCGATAACCGGCCAACCGGGCGAAAAAACCGCTATTTCGCGTGGACCCGGACAAAAGAGGTCTTGTAAATCAGGTATTTGCTTTTTCAGGCTGGCTGGCTATAATACTAGGCTTCGTGCAATTTACCGCGCGCATTTTTTCATTTTGAGTTGATTCTGGAATATAGCCATGGCAAATATTAAATCCGCCGCCAAACGCGCCAAACAAGCCGTCAAGCAACGCGCCCATAACATGGCGCAGCGTACCGAACTTCGCACTGCGATCAAAAAAATCGTTGTTGCCGTCGCAAAGGGTGACAAAGCCGCCGCCGAAGCCGCGTATCAGGCAAACGTCAGCACCATCGACTCGATTGCAGACAAAAAAATTATCCACAAGAATAAGGCGGCACGCCACAAGAGCCGTCTGACCAAGGCGATCAAGGCTATTGGCGCGACTGCAACCGCCTAAATCTGCTGATTGTGTGCCGGGTGATCCGGCGAAACGTGGTTTGGTCACAATAAAAAACGCCGCAAAGGAAATCCTTGCGGCGTTTTTGTTTGTTGGCGACGGCCTATGGCACCAGGCCGACACGCGCCTAGGCGGTGAGCTTTTCCAGCGCGCCGCCGGGCACAGGGCAAAACCCTTCGGTTGCGGGGCCATTTGGGTCGATCACCAGCAGCTCATTGTCGTTGGCAAAATCGAGCAAAAAACGATAGGCGCGCGGCTCGACATCAGCCA
>JANOEV010000502.1:0-6536 GCA_031413695.1 Burkholderiales bacterium | reverse complement strand
AAAGGGCCGCTGACCATGGCACCGTCGCAACTGGGCGCGTTCGCCAAATCCGACCCGTCACAAACCACCGCCAATCTTCAATATCACATCCAGCCATTGTCCCTCGACAAATTTGGCGAACCGCTGCATACCTTCCCGGCGATCACCATGAGCGTGTGCAACTTGCGGCCAACCTCGCGCGGCCATGTGCGCATCATCAGCGCCGACCCATTGCAGCCGCCGGCCATCACACTCAATTATCTGTCGACCGATGCGGACAGGAAGGTCGCCGTTGATGCGATCAAACTGACCCGCCGTATTGCCGCCGCCGCCGCGCTGGCAAAATTTCAGCCGGCGGAGTTTTTGCCCGGCGCGCGTTTTCAGAACGATGCGGAACTGGTGTCAGCGGCCGGCGATATCGGCACCACCATCTTTCATCCGGTCGGCACCTGCAAAATGGGGCGTGCAGACGACCCGGCGGCGGTGGTTGATTCACGATTGTGTGTGCGCGGCATCAGGGCGCTGCGGGTTATTGATGCCTCGATCATGCCGACCATCACGTCGGGCAACACAAATTCTCCGACCATCATGATTGCCGAACGCGGTGCGGCGATGGTGATCGGGGATGCGAATCGACCGGCAGATTCAATCGAGTCGGCGGCGCATAGATGACGTCACCAATTGACCCGCACGGCGTCAGGCATCCCGCCTTGTCGGACGCATTTCTGGCGTGGTACTTTGTGATCGTTTGGGGATCGGGCTTTATCGCCACCAAGACTGGTCTCGAATACGCCGCGCCGTTCACCTTCCTGTCGATGCGTTTTGCCATCGGCATTGTTTGCCTGATTCCGCTGTTGATTTGGCTGAAGCCACGCTGGCCGGCTTCACCGATGGTGTGGCTGCACGTCGTTATCGCCGGACTACTGATGCACGCCATTCATTTGTCGGGCAGTCACTACGGCCAATACACCGGCCTCTCCGCCGGTGTGGTGGCGATTGTATTGGCGGCGCAACCGTTGTTGACGGCGATGGTGGCGGCGTGGCTGCTTGGTGAATCGCCGTCGGCACGCCAGTGGCTGGGTATCGGTTTGGGGCTGGCCGGTGTGGCGCTGGTGGTCTGGCACAAGATTGACATTGACGCCATGTCGTCCGCCAGCCTGACCGCGCTCACCATTGCGCTGCTCGCATTGACCGCCGGCACGCTTTATCAGCGGCGTTTCTTGAAGGATGTGGACTTATTTGTAGCGGCATTGATTCAATTCGTCGCTTCACTGGTGGTGCTCGCGCCGTTGTCGTATGGTATTGAGGGTGCGGTGGTGAACTGGTCATGGCCATTGATTGCGGCGATGTTTTTTCTGGTGATTTTTGCCTCGATTCTCGCCGTCTCGGCGTTGCACACGTTGATGCGCCACGGCGAGGCGACCCGTGTTTCGCGCTTTCTCTATTTGCCGCCGGTGGTCGCGGTTGCGTGTGAATGGCTGTTTTTTTCTGTGGTGCCGACCGGTATCACCTTTGTCGGCTTTGCCGTCGTCTGCTTCGGTGTCTGGCTGGCCGGATATAAATCAATCAAAACATGAAACCCCTGCCACTGATTATCATTCTGCTGTTGCTCAACCACATTGCGTCTTACGGCAGCCGCATCACCGTGACGCTGTCCGCCATCAACCAGCAATCGTCGGCGTTTACCATCGGCTTGTTGATGGCGCTGTATGCGCTGCTACCAGCATTTTTGTCTGTCTCAACCGGCCGCTGGATTGATCGTGTTGGTGTTGAGAAACCGTTTCGATACGGCTCCATCGCAGTTGGCATCGGTACCATCCTGCCGTTTTGCTGGCCGTCGATCCATGCACTTTATGTCACCAGTGTGATTGTCGGCTTGGGCTTTATGCTGATCAACGTCGCCGCGTACCATGCGGTCGGCGAAATGAGTTCGCCGGTGGACCGGCCGGTGAACTTCAGTTATGTCTCGCTCGGGTTTTCTGCATCGTCATTCATCGCGCCGATCCTGTCTGGTGTGGCGATTGACTCATTTGGTCACCGCAGCACGTTTTTGTTGCTGGCAATGTTTACCGTATTGCCGATTCTTGCGCTGTCGTTGAAATTGCTGCCCATGCACCAACCGCATCCGAAACCCGTGCAAGAATCAACCGGCCCGGTGTTTGCGCTGCTTAAAGACAAAACCCTGCGCCGGCTGTTCATCGTCATGACCCTGTTTACCGTCGGCTGGGATGTTTACGCTTTTGCGATACCACTACACGGCTCGCTAATCGGTTTGTCCGCATCCGAGATCGGCATTGTGATGGGGGCGTTTGCCGCCGCCACATTCACGGTACGCCTCGCCATGCCGTTTTTTGTGCAGCGGGTGGCGCCGTGGACCCTCATCAAGGCCGCGTTGCTGCTGGCCGGATTGAGCTTTCTGCTGGTTCCGTTTACACATAACGTGGCGTTGTTGATGGTACTGATGTTTATGCTCGGGCTGGGGCTCGGCGCGCCGCAGCCGATGGTGCTGACGATCCTGCATGAGGCGGCACCACAGGGACGCGCCGGCGAAGCACTCGGGTTGCGCACCACCCTCATCAATTCTTCGCAAACGGTGATGCCAATGATTTTTGGTGCGGTGGGTGCCGCGTTCGGGCTTTCGCCACTGTTCTGGGTGATGGCACTGCTGTTGCTCGGCGGCGGCGTGCTGACGCGGCGTCGACACTGACCCGCGCCAACCAAGCGCCGTTGAACGGTCAACCTATCTCGGCGTACGCAGGTCCGTCAGGTTGATTTCATGTTCCCAAAATTTGGTACCGGTATTCGACAAACTCCGCATGATGATCTTGCGGGCGGTACGTGGTCCGCTGAAATCCAACGTACAAAAATTGTAGTCAGCGACAAATGTGCCCGGCACGATTTGTTTGTTGGCACGCTCGGCATCAAGGTTTGAGCCGACACCAGACGTCAGTGGTGAACAGGTAAGCTCGTATAACGGATAGGTTCCCGGTCGGTCTGTCTTTAACAGCTCGGTGAAATGGCGGTCGCCAGTCAACAGAATCACGCCGTCAATTTTGTGATCGACCAGAAATTTCAGAATGTCGGCGCGTTCTTTCGGAAAACGCTCCCAGCTTTCCCAACGATTCACTTCATTGGTGATCTGGCTGCCGGCGGCGATGATCTTGATGGGCGCAACCGACGCCAACAATGCATTTTTAAGCCAGCGCAACTGTGCCGCACCGAGTTTCGATTTGTCATCCGACTGCAATTTGTCGCTGTCACGGTGATATCGGTTGTCGAGCATAAAAATCTCGGCCTCGTTAAAACGGTGGTTACCGAACGTGCCCGGCGTTTCTGGCAATCCATAGCTGGCGTTTGGCCAATAGCGCTTGAACAATGTCAGCGCTTCGCCTTTGAAACGATAGCTGCTATTTGCATCGTTCGGACCAAATTCATGGTCATCCCAGATCGCCAGGTGCGAGCCAGTGCGAAGCAGCCCCTGTTGCTCGGCAATTGACCGCGCATAACGCCAACGGTGCCGCAAACCCGACTCGCTGTCCTCGTCGACCTCGCGGAAATACAAATAGTCGCCACCCCACAAGGTCAGGTCGGGCTGCTGGTTGGCCATCGCGTCGAAGATGCGCTTGTTTTCGGGCGGGCCGCCGTATGGCCGGCCGGGACGATCGTACAACGCCTCGTTGTCATACGAACACGAGCCGAACACCATTTTCCAGCTCGGCGGGTCGGTCCGCCATTGCCACAGTGGCTGGGTCTTGAATGCCAATGTTTGTGGCACCTTTTGCTCTTTGCCGCTCATCATCACCCGATAACCATAACTGCGACCCGGCTCCAGCAAGCCCAGCGTGAATTGCGCAACGTAATCGGTGTCTTCCTCAAGTTTCACGGGCTTGCTGCGCTGCACCGACGTTGGCGCCGCCAGATCCCAGTACTCGATTGCGGCCGTGCCATTGCTATTACCCTGCACCCAAATTTTGGCCTGACGCATGGCGGTTGCGCCAACCATCGGCCCGGCGCGTAACTCGGCGGCAATCGTGACCGCCGGCATGGCAACAAGGCTGATGATGATCAAGGCGCGGGCGACAACGGACATAAATTGCATGGTGGTTTCCTGAAACAATCTGGGGATGGATGGGCGTATTTCTGACCTGCTATTTTTCCCTGTTTTGACGACAAAATGCAGACATTGGGGCGACAAATTTGCGATGGGAGAAAATAATTCTTGCGTTTTGTCTGAAAACTGTATAAAAAGACAGTTATGGAAAACTTAACAACACGCCAGCAGGAAATTCTCGACTTTCTTAAACAATGGATCGCTGAAAACGGGATGCCACCGACCCGCGCCGAAATGTGCGCCTCGATGGGGTTTCGCTCGCCCAACGCCGCCGAGGAGCATTTGCGCGCACTCGAGCGCAAAGGCGCCATTGAAATGATGCCGGGTGCATCGCGCGGCATTCGCATCATGGGTGACGACGTCGCCGCCAATGACGAAGAGTTCGGCCTGCCATTGATCGGCAGCGTCGCCGCCGGTTCACCGATCCTTGCACAGGAAAATGTCGTCGGCCGGTACCCGGTGAGCCCGCTGATGTTTCAACCGCGCGCGGATTATCTGCTGCAGGTAAAAGGAATGAGCATGAAAGACGTCGGCATCATGGACGGCGACTGGCTGGCGGTCCATCGCACACCAAATGCCCGCAACGGACAGATTGTGGTGGCGCGGGTGGAAGGCGACGCAACCGTCAAACGTCTGAAGGTCAAGGGCAAACAGGCCTTTTTGATTGCCGAAAATCCCGAATTCCTGCCAATTGTTGTTGATCTGTCCAAACAAACGCTGGATATCGAGGGCTTGGTGGTTGGTGTCGTCCGGACGATGTAGCCCGTAACAGCCCGCACTGGGTCGGCGGCGCGGCAGATTTATTGCAACGCGCATACGCCGACAATGTTCGCCAACGATATGCGCTAAAGTGCAGCCTCGTTACATTCAGGAAATTCGATTTTGGCAAAACTATACTTCCGCTTTGCGGCAATGAACGCCGGCAAATCCACCGCACTATTGCAAGTCGCCTACAACTACGAAGAACGCGGCCAATCGGCTGACCTTTATACCGCGAGCGTTGATGATCGCTACGGTGTCGGTAACGTCACCTCAAGGCTCGGCGTCACGCGCAGTGCACAAACCTTTTCCGACAAGACTGATTTCAGCGCGATTTACGCCGATCAGCCAAAGCCTTCATGCATTCTGATCGACGAGGCGCAGTTTCTGTCGGAAGCACAGGTGACACAATTGCACCGGCTGGCACATACCTCGTCGACACCGGTGATTTGTTATGGCTTGCGCAGTGACTTTTTGGGTCACCCGTTTCCCGGGTCAAAGGCGCTGCTGACGTTGGCCGACGACCTGGAAGAAATGAAAACGATTTGCCGTTGCGGCCGCAAGGCAACCATGAATGTGCGTCTGGATGGCAATGGCAATCGTGTCACCGAAGGCGCGCAGGTCGAAATCGGCGGCAATGCCCGCTATGAGGCGGTTTGCGCGAGACGTTTTTATACCGGGCAATGCAACACAAACGACATCACTGCCTAGACAAGTCTATTGTTTTGCAAACTGGCTGACATCCAGAATCAACGCCACCCGACCGTCACCAAGAATGGTTGCGCCTGACACACAATCAACCTTGCGGTAGTTGGTCTCAAGATTCTTCACCACCACCTGGTGTTGGCCGATGAGTTCATCAACCACCAGCGCAACGCGCTGGTTTTCTGACTCAACAACCACCATGATCGAGGTGTTGTTGCCCCATTCAAAACGCGGCACCTTGAATATCTCGTCGAGCGGCTTGACCGGCAAATATTCACCGCGCACTTCCGCCACCCGCCCCATGTTGGCCAGCGTTTTGATACGTGACTCATCCACCTGGAATGTTTCAATGACCGAACCAAGCGGCAGAATATAGACCTCGTCGCCGACACCGACCGACATACCGTCCATGATGGCGAGCGTCAACGGCAGCCTTACCGACACGCGCGTACCGTAACCAAAGGCTGAATCGAGTTCAACCGTCCCGCCGAGTGCGGTGATGTTACGTTTGACCACATCCATGCCCACGCCGCGTCCGGATACATCCGTGACGACCTCGGCAGTGGAGAAACCCGGTGCAAAAATAAGTTGCCAAACTTCGTTGTCGGGCATGTCGTCTGATACGGGCAATCCGCTCTGACGTGCTTTGGCGAGTAATTTTTCGCGGTTCAGGCCGCGCCCGTCGTCCCGCACCTCGATCACGATCGACGCGCCCTGATGCTGCGCCGACAGGGTGATGGTGCCGTTCGCCGGTTTGCCGTTGGCCAGCCGTTCTTCGCAACCCTCAATGCCGTGATCAACCGCGTTTCGTACCAGATGGGTCAATGGATCGGTAATTTTTTCGATCAGCCCCTTGTCGAGTTCGGTCGCTTCACCGCTGGTCTTTGACTCATCTGGTGCGAAACGCGGTGGATCACGGCATTGAGGGCTGCGAAGAACGGCTGGCCAACGGCAAACCGGCAAACGGCACCATCACCTTGTC
>JANOEV010000501.1:0-1642 GCA_031413695.1 Burkholderiales bacterium | reverse complement strand
CGTCAGTTTGCCGCCAATATCAACCAGATGATCTTCCTGTCGGACCCTGCGCGTTCCTCGTTCGTATATCTCAACGATCGGGTCGCAGACGTTTGGGGAATACCGAAAGATGAACTGTTGCGTGATCCTGACATCGGCAGGCGGGTGATTTGGACGGAAGATCTGCCAATCATTGCCCAGGCGCGCGAGATGGAGGCGGCGCTGCAGCCGACCGACATCGAAGTTCGCATCAACCACCCGCAGCGCGGTCTGAGATGGATCCGGGTTCAGACTTTTCCAAAAAAATCCGAGACCGGCGGCATTCGTGTTTTTGGGTTGGCAGATGATATTACCGACAGAAAGGATCAGGAAAAAATCCGCATTGATCAATTGATCGAACAGCGCGATGTGTTGGTGCGGGAAGTCCATCACCGGATCAAGAACAACCTTCAGGGTGTTGCCGGGTTATTGCAGCACGCGTCGCGAACACGGCCCGAACTCAAGCAGCACCTGGATGAGGTCTCGACACAAATTCAGGCGATTGCACAGGTGCACGGCTTGCAATTGCGCGCCGGTCAGGCATTACAATTGCGCAGCCTGGCCAAGGCGATTCTGGACAATCTTGGACGCCTGATGCCACTGCCGGTGGAATTCAATGTTCCGGGCGCACCGGCTGGCGCGATGACGTTTGCCGCTGTTGATCAGTTTGTCCTGCCCGAGTCCGAGGCGGTGCCGGTGGCGCTGGTGCTGAACGAGCTCGGTACCAATGCGCTCAAACACGGCCGTGATGGTGTGCGTGTGAATATGTTTGCAACGGATGGCGACGCGATTGTGTTCGAGTTCGAAAACGCGGGCGCATTGCCGGATGGATTTGATTACGCGCGCGTCGGCAGCCATGCATCCGGAATTGGCTTGATCAAGGCATTGGTACCGCGACGCGGTGGCAGTGTCGAATATTCTGAACAGGATGGACGGGTCACCGTCCGGCTGACACTGCAGGCACCCGCGGTCGGCCGTGATGGTAACTGCGGCATCGCGCCACCGCCAACGACCAAAAAATGAGCATGGCGACATTCCCGCGTTTGCTGATTGTTGACGACGACCGTCTGGTGCTTGCGGTACTCGCATCAGGTCTGCGTGACGCCGGCTTCGAGGTGTTTGAAGCCGATAACGGCGATGACGCCATCTTGTTGTCGCGGCAGCATAAACCGGCGCTGGCCATCCTCGACATGCAAATGCACGGCAAAAGCGGGCTTGATGTTGCACGCTATCTTGCCGCACATACCGAAGTCGCATTCATGTTTTTGACGGCATATTCGGACCCCGAATTGGTGGACGAGGCGACCCGATGCGGTGCGATGGGCTATTTGCTCAAGCCGCTGGATGTAAGGCAAATCCTGCCAAGCGTGCGTGCCGCACTGGCGCGTGCCGGGGAAATACGCACAGCGCGGGCGGCAAGCCCGCGTGCCGACGAAAATCGTCATATGCCGGCCGATGCACCCGCCGCCGACGTGGTGCAAATCGCCGTGGGCATTTTGATGCAACGCTTTGGATATAGCCAACGGGCGGCAGTTGAACAACTTCAACAGCAGTCCGCCGCCGAGTCAAAAACCATTGGGGAATTCTGCCGGGCAATGGTTGGATCGCTGGAACAATCGAATCA
>JANOEV010000500.1:0-6922 GCA_031413695.1 Burkholderiales bacterium | reverse complement strand
GATGACCGGAGGCCGGCAGGCGGGCCAGCCGCAGCTGACGATCGAGGAGATGGCCGCCGCAGTCGACGAAGCCCACAAGCGCGGCGTCCCGGTGGCCGCGCACGGCGAGCGAAATCACGGTCTTTGATGGCTGAATATCGGTGACTGACCCAGAGAAAACCACGGTTGCACGGCCGCGCACATGGATACTTTTCTGAGCGCTACATGAACCGGCAGAACTACCGCCTGCGATTACTTCGTTGCAACTCACGCCATTAAACTTTCCGTCCACAACGTCGTATAGCCCATTGTTGTTGAAATCGATGAATGGCTCATTGGCGCGCGCGCGCTCATCCCTCTTTTCGTTGACGTCCAACCAAGCTTCCGGAAGATCGGTCGAAGCCCCGTTGAGGTCGACAAGTTCGTTGACGGGAGATATGTCAAACCACCCATTGCCGTTTCTATCCGTGAATGATTCTTCGCCAATCGCATAAGCCAAGATCGCGACGCGGCCATTAGTGGTACGGAAGTTTTGGCTCGTCAGCGTCGAAGTGCAAACGCCATCTTTGGTGGTGCACGTACTGCCGATCGAGCCGCCAGCTGAGGTGAAGTTCACGACCGTGCCATCCGGAACCGGGTTACTGAAACGATCCGCCAGTCGCGCGGTCACCGGCGCCGTTGTGCCATCAAAATCGCCACCCTCAATATTTGACGTGGAAACCGACAGTGAAAAACCGCCTTGCGTGGGGACGCCAGTAGAAATGCTTAGCTGGTCTGATTGTGTGGATAGCGTTTGGCCGCCGGATAACGTGCTGGCGGTGACACGCACCGGTGTGCTAACTGAGCCTGCACTCACGGTTGTCCCCACAAGCCCTGCAGCGTCAGAAATCGCACTACTCTGCAGGAGGCTGAGGCCGCCCGCGTTGGTGTTCAGCGTGAAGTTCACCGTCCTGCCGCCGACCGGATTGCCGGCAACGTCAACAACACGAAATGTCACGAGTGAAGTTTCTTGACGACCGACACCACCCGTTCCGCGTAGTGCAATGGAAGTCGGTTGCGCAGACACAAACTGAATCGAGCCGACTGCGGGTGGTGCGGAGGTCACCACGCCGCTTGAAGAGAGCGTGGTGCCGGTAATGGTGGCGGTAATCGTATCTGCCGCCGCACAGCCGATATCGCGGTAGGTGGCATTGGCAATGCCGTTCACCGTCGATGCACTTGCGGTCAACGCGGCTTTACCGCCGAGGGCGCACGGTGAGGTAAATTTCACTTCAAGTGGCACGGTGGTCGGTTGGCCGTTGGAGGAAACGGTGACGCTGAGAGCCGTCGTGCCAAATGCGGATAACGCTGGTGTTTGAACGGCTACTGGGCTGATGGTAACGTTTGCCGCACCGACTGAGTACCCGAGTGATTGGCTCAGCGCCACTGGTGTCGTGCTGGTAGGAACGGATGCAGCAGCGCTTACCGTCCCCGCACCAGAAGCAGAGAAATTCGCGGCGCTAAGGGTGACGCTTGCCACGCCACTGGCGTCGGTCAACGCCGTCCCGGCTGCTGGCGAGAAGGTCCCTAATGTCGCATCGGTGGTAAAGGTCACCACAACGCCGACAACCGGTGTGGTTCCGGAGCGAATGGTTGCGCTGACTTTGGCTGGGTTGCCGAATGCGATCGACGTACGGACGGTGGCGCTGGTAAGCTCGGTGAGGGTGACCGTCAGCGTTGGTGTTCCGCTCGCCACCCCTGCCGAATCACTAGATACCGCGCCACTGCCGCAGCCGCCGAGCCCCGCCGCCACCAATATACAAAGGGTCAGACCCGCCAGTCGTGTTGCCAACATGCGATTGCTGCGAAAGAGACTGCTCATCGACAAGATCATTTCCTTTGGTTGTTGACGTTTTGTGTGGCCCAATGACAGTTTGCATTTCGCACCAAACGCTTCCCACGTGCACGGGTAATCAGACGCGCTGTCCAAAGTATCGGCGACCTGTGCATACCAGTCAAATCTTCATTCGCGGCTGATTTTCGGATGGTGGCGGCAATGATGGCGGGGCGGGTGGTTGCGTGGCACGGTGATCTGTTTTGCCGTTTTTGCCCAGGGTCGGGCGGCACGTTACCCAGGCAAAAATACAGGTTCTAATTGTAAAACCCCACCATACAAGCGCGTTTCAGAAGATAAATGCCTGAAAAGCGCCGCCAGTACTGGTGTTTGAATTTGGTGCGCCCGACACGATTCGAACGTGCGACTTCTACCTTCGGAGGGTAGCACTCTATCCATCTGAGCTACGGGCGCTTGGCCGAATTTTACCATCACAGTTGTGTGTCTGTATTCTGCCAATTGCCGTTGTTTACGACCGTTGTACCGGATGCAGATACGTTGATGAGGCCGTTGTATTTGTTCCCGCATTGAGGTCGACTGCCGGCACAGATATAATGAGGCACTTTTAATGCAATGCGCCGAGGCATGACATGTCAGATTCACACAACGATACGGCAGAAGCCGGTTCCGCCGCCAACACCGTCAAGACGGCGATTATCATTTTTGTCGGTGCCATCCTGATGGTGATTGGCATTGGTATGCTTGCCCATTTCGCCATCGGCACCCACCCGGTCGGTGCCAGTAACGAAGCCGCAAACACAGCCGAAGCGATCGCTGTGCGCATCGCCCACCCGGTTTCGCTGGCAGTCGATCCAACCAAAGGCCCGGTGCCCGGCGCGGCTGCCGCACCCGCCGCCGTCAAGGCTGGTGGACCAGCGACGGCAGTGGTTGCGGCGGTGGCGATTCCAGTTGCGGCGGTCGCAGGCGCAGCCAAGGCCGGTGGTGGCGAAGGCGTCTATAAAACCGCGTGTGCCGCGTGCCACTCGGCCGGCATCGCCGGTGCGCCAAAAAGTGGCGACAAAACCGCCTGGGCACCACGTATCGCACAGGGCAAAGACACGCTCTATAAACACGCCATTCTCGGCTTCCAAGGCAAGAACGGTGTGATGCCGGCCAAAGGCGGCAATAGCAGTCTGGCCGATGGCGACGTCAAGTCTGCGGTTGACTATATGATTGCGCTCAACAAATAACGACTGATAAAAGATCAACCGGCGCATGAATGACCTGACAACCATCGCGCCCGTCAACACACACAAAGGGCGGCTATCCGCCCTTTTGTTTTTTGTCGATACATCTACGTTGACCAGCCGTGGCCTGCTACGCAATCGGTGATTTGCAGGGCTGCTGGCTAACGCTTGAAGCACTGCTCGCCAAAGTCGGCTTTATACGTGGTCGCGATACCTTGTGGTTTGTCGGTGACCTGGTCAATCGCGGCGACGGGTCGCTCGAGTGCCTGCGTTTTGTTCATTCGCTCGGCGACCAGGCTGTGGTTGTGTTGGGCAACCACGATCTGCATTTGTTGGCGGTCGCCGAAGGCATCGCCAAACCACACCGCCTCGATACCCTCGCGCCGATTTTGGCTGCGACCGATCGCGACCAATTGCTCACCTGGTTACGCCGTCAAAAACTTTTGCATGTCGAGCCGGCCTACGCGATGGTACACGCCGGACTCATGGTGCAATGGTCGTGGCAACAGGCGCGGTCACTTGCACGCGAGTTGGAAAAACAACTGCGCGGCCCTCGGTATCGCGATCTGCTGGCCAATATGTATGGCAACGAGCCTTCTGTTTGGCGCGATTCATTGCGCGGTCACGCGCGCATGCGGATGGCGTTGAACGCGTTTACCCGCATGCGAACATTGACGCCGGATGGCGCACTCGATCTCAAATTCAAGGGCGAACTTGAAAAAATGCCCCCGGGATTAACACCTTGGTTCGACGTGCCGTCGGTGCGGCGTGCAAAACGCACCGTAATTGCCGGCCACTGGTCGGCCCTGGGGTTGTGTCAGTGTGATGGATTTATCGGACTTGACTCGGGCTGCATCTGGGGGGGGCAACTATCGGCGCTGCGTCTCGACGATGGAAAAATATTTCAGGTCGGGTCGCAGGAAATTGTCAGGGCCGGGGGCCGGGAATAGGTCGCGCAACTGTTTGATTAGCCGCCCGCCTGCAATGCCAGCGCGGTTGCACCTTCGCCAAAACGTTGATGCGCGTGCGGCTTCGGCACATCCAGGATTGCCGCAATGGCATCTTCAGCCGCCACCGCCGCGTCGCGACGTGTCATGGTGACGGTGGCAATCGCCGGGGCAAAGGTGATTTCGGCAATGATTTTGCGCTCGGCAATAATCGCCGCCATCGACTGGGCGAAGCTTGTTTCGCCAACAAACACCGTTGCCGCCGATGGTGCACCGGCTTCTTCGCGGTAACAAATGGCGGCCGGTGCAATCACCGCCTGGTTGGCGATGGCGGGCTCAAATAGCGCGGTGTGAAATTTCAGCAGACGATCGCCACGGGTGGTGGTGCCCTCGGGGAAAAAAGCAACGGTATCACCGGCCACAAGTGCATCATGAATCTCTGCGTTGATGCGGGTGGTGTCGCTGCGTTTGGCGCGGTGGACAAATATTGTACCGGCCGCCTCGCACAGCCAGCCTGCAATCGGCCAGTTGCGAATCTCCGACTTTGCGACAAAACGCGAGGGCTGGGTCGCATTGATCACAAAGATGTCAAGCCATGAGACATGGTTCGCCACGACAAACAACTGTGGTGTGTCCGCGGCCGGTCGTGCACCATGCACGGCGAGAATGATATTGAGGATGCGCAACATCTTTGCCGCCCAGGCCTGGGTGATACGGGCACGTGTTCGTGGCGAGACGCGCGGATAGACAAGACCGGTCACGACCAGACCCTGCGTCACATGCAGCAGCATGCGTGTCCAGCGAAAAAATCGTGTCAAACGGTTGGTCCGACCGATCGCGACGGTTTGTGTGTGATCGTGAACCATGCGATGTGGCCTACGGCAGCTTTCCGGCCTGAACCATGCGTGCGAACAATGTGTTTAGCGAACCCCAAGTGACCAAATCGTCGAACGTTGAGGTCTGCGTTCCCTGGCTGAACACGATGTCATTATTTTGGTTATTGGTTTCGTCGAATGAATTTTGTGCGGTCGATTTGCCCGATGAAAACAAGACAAACGGCGCCTTGTCGGAAAGCAATACCATCGCGCCACAGTTGGCGGTGGGTGGTGCGGCAGTCAGGCCGGTGGCGCAAACATAAAGGTGTGTGGCCGCCGCGACCGTCGTCATGGTCGGCGTCTTGATGCCGTCAACACCGGTCAATATGTTGGTGTTGACCGGATTCTGGTATTGACTGACTGCGTATTGAAGACGGCGCAAGTCCGATCCATCCGCCCACGCATCCACACTGAAACCATTGGCATCAATCGGCGCCAAACCCAGTGTCGCCGCCGGCACCAGCCCGACCGTCGTCACGCAACGTCCATGCGTTTGTACGGTGGTCGGCGTGCCGCAGCCGCCTGAAGCATTGGTGCAAAATCGCTCGAGCCCCGCGCTGGCAGTGGTGGCAGGGCATGGCAGACGACCGTTTGCCATGGCAAACCCATAAATCGCCTCCTTGATTTGCTCAAGTTGTCGCTGCGTATCAAGCGTTTTCTGTTGGTCTAGTTGAGTGGCAAGCGGTACGGCAACAATCGTCACTAAAATTGAGATGATCAGCAACACCACCGCAATCTCGATGAGGGTGAATCCCGCTGAATCAATTGGGTGACGTTTTGAGGCGCTCATTTTGGAATGGTAACAACGGTGTCGGCATAGGTTGTGTCACGCGGCTGCGTGGAATTTGCAAAAACTCTGGTTGCAGCACCGGTAACATTTGGCGCCTCAAAAAAATCGCTGATGGCCGGTGTGATGGCAAAACGATTCTGACCGGCGAGCTGCGGCCCGGCTGAAATCACCACCGCATCCACCCCGCTCTTGCTGCCCGCTGAAAAACAATTGCTGCTGCAGGCGGGCGCATTGGTGGCGGGGGAAACGTCGTTTGAAAATGCCGCGATGGTTGATTCGTACCACTTTTGGCTCGCGTACCAGGCCGGAACGTCGGCGTGCAGGCGGATATTCGAGAATGTGGCGCTGGTGGTTTGCGCGGTTTGTCCGTAACCGGTCTGCATGCCGTTCGGAAATGTCGCCGAAAACAAATTGAATGGAACGGCGCCATTCGCGGTTGGAACCCACCGATCGCTGACTTCAACCATGGCGATGGTGCTGATGCTGCTGTTGGTGACCGATCGGCGCGCGTGGGTTGTCGCAGAGCCGGGCTGGTTTGTTGCGGTGCCGGTGAACGACGTCAGATTGATGGCAACGCTTCTGGTTGTTGTGCCGGCGAAATTTCCAATGTTTACCCGTGTGCCGGTGGTGATGCAATCGCCGCCAAAAGAGTTGTCGCGACGCTGAATCGCGTAAGTCACGGGGGAGGCCGAGGCGACCATAGTGTAGATATCGCACTCTAACGACGCGTCACGTGTTGCGCGGGTGGTCGAGGCGTTCCGTTTGCACGACACCGCCGGCGTGGCCACCGTACCGGTCTTGAAGGTGCCAAACACGGCGCTGGTCAACGTGCGGGGAATCGCCGCGGCACTGGTCGCGATGCGCGCGCGACAGGTGCAGACGGCATTGACACCGCCGCCACAGTTGAACTGAGTTTCCGCGTTGCCCAGATTGCCGGTGAACGGCCCCGTATCGGCGGTTGCCAGACCGCCGATTGTCCATGAAAGTTCAGTCATGAACCGGTTGCTGTTGTTTGAATAGTCGTGGAACGGGATGAGTCCGGCTGTTGTTGAAAGTTGACCGACATATGATGTTGTCGCCAGAATTGGATTGGCGATTGGTGTGAGCCACGGATATCCGGCATAACTCGACCGGAATGTTGTCATCGCTTCGCGAATCTCATTGGCCACCCGCCGCTCGATCTCCGGCATGAGGTCGTCAATGGTCACATAGATCAGTTGATCGTTGAAGCTGGTGCTTGCAGGGGCGATCACAAACTCACCGGTCAATGC
>JANOEV010000499.1:0-1642 GCA_031413695.1 Burkholderiales bacterium | reverse complement strand
GATTTGTCGCCGGTTGACAGCGAGAATTTGAGCATTACCGCATGTTGCAAGCACGTGGGGCCGGGCTGCCATCTCATAGTAAAATTGGCGACTTTGCCGACATGCCAAACATTGCGTATTTGCTGGCAATGAACAGTCCTTGAAGGATCAAGTCAGTTTTTTTCCAGAATTAACCGTGAGTTGTTTCCCCTATGTTAGAAGCCATCCGTAGCGCCGCAAAAACCTGGGTCGCAAAAGTCATCCTCGTCCTGATCACCATCCCGTTTGCGCTTTGGGGTGTCGAGTCATACATCCGCGACGCCCCCGGTACCAAAACAATCGCCAGCGTCGGTCGCGAGAAGATCACGGATCAGGAATACGACAACGCGGTAAAAAACCAACTGGATCGGTTTCGCCAGCAATTCGGCGGGCAGATCGATGCTTCCGTGATGGACAACCCGGAAATGCGCAAGGGGGTGCTCGATCAATTGATTGACCAGCGGTTGCTGGACAAGACCACACGCAGCAGCGGTCTTGCATTGAGCGACGGGCGCTTGCGTGAGTTGATTGTCAACAACAGCAATTTTCAGGAGGACGGTAAGTTTTCGCCCGCACTGTACGAACGCGTCGTGAAAGCGCAGGGTTATACCGCCGCCGGATTTGAAAGTCTGGTGCGGCAGGATGCAGAGCGCCAGCAATTTCTCGACAGCGTCGCGAATACCGCGTTTGTTTCCAAGACCAGTATTCAGGGGTTTTTGCAGGCGAGTGAACAATCGCGCGAGATCGCCGTGGTTGTGATTGCGCCTGATACATTTTTGCCAAAGGTCAATATCACACCGGAAAAGGCGCAGGCCTTCTACGACAAGAATCCGAAGGACTTCACAATCCCGGAACAAGTTCGTGCCGAATATGTCGAGCTGACACTGGAGGCGCTCGCACCGGGCATCACGCTGCCGGCTGAAGAGGTGGCCAAGTATTACGAAGACAACAAGACGCGTTATATCACCAAGGAAGAGCGTCGGGCCTCACACATTCTGATCAATGCAGCGAAAGACGCAAAGCCGGCAGACAAAAAAGCTGCCGAAGAAAAAGCCAATGCGCTGTTTGCCCAGATCAAAAAGAATCCGAAGGAATTTGCCGATCTGGCAAAAAAGAATTCACAGGATCCGGGATCGGGTGCCAATGGCGGTGACCTCGGTTTCTTCAGCCGCGGCATGATGGTCCCGCAATTTGACAAGGCGGTATTCGACGGCAAGAAAGATGAATTGCTCGGTCCGGTGTTGACCGATTACGGTTATCACATCATTCGCGTTTCCGAAATCAAGCCTGAAAAAGGCAAATCACTGGCGGATGCAACCCCGGAGATCGAGGGCGAACTCAAGAAGCAAAAAGCGTCTCGCAAATTTGCCGAGTTGGCCGAGAAATTTTCGAATGCGGCGTTTGAACAGTCTGCCAGTCTGAAGGCTGCCGCAGAAGTCGCCAATCTGACCATCAAACAAACCGGATTTTTCGCCAAAGGCCAGGCGTTTCAGCCGCCGTTTAACAATCCCAAATTGTCGGCCGCATTATTCACCGATGAGGTGTTGAAGAACAAACGCAATACGGAAGCGGTTGAGATCGGCACAAGCTCGTTGGTCGTGGCGCGCGTGGTTGAATCCAAGCC
>JANOEV010000498.1:0-13738 GCA_031413695.1 Burkholderiales bacterium | reverse complement strand
AGTTGAAATCGGCCGGTGTGATCGGCTGGTTCGACGCGGATCAGCCTGCCGCGCACTACTGGGAGCATCCCGTGGATGCGAACGATGGCTTCGCCAGCGGCCACACGGAAAAGTGGACCGAAGCGATCCGCAAGGCTGACGCAAGCATCGATTTTGCGTCCTTCGACACCGACCATGACGGCACGCTCTCGCCGCGCGAACTCGGCGTGTGCGTGCTGATCCCGCAGAATCAGGCCTTCGGTACGGTGCGCGGAACTGCGGGCCGAGAGCTGCCGACATTCGAGCCCCTGGTCGTCGACGGCGTAATTCTGCCCGTAGTGTCCGAGGTCTACTGCTCGGCCGACACCGGCCTAGGCGTCTTCGCGCACGAGCTCGGTCATCTGCTTTTCGACTTGCCCGACATGTATGGCGCGCCCCTGCCCGCGCATTCGTATTCGCTCATGGACGCGAGCTACAACGATGCGCTGCTCGATCCGTGCACGTGATTGCCTTTCACGTTTCAAATCGATTTTTGAACCTGAAACCGGTGGTGCAAATGCTCGCCGAGAAACGCGGCTTCGACGTCGCCTGGGTGCGCGATCAATACGAAGACGGCACCACCACCAGCGACTGGGTATTGCTCACAAAAGACAGACCATTCCTGTTTCGTCAGGAGATCGTCGCGAGCAGCTATGTCATCATCCCCGAGCCCGGTTGGCGGATCTGGACAGACGACTTCAATAATCTGCTGCAAGTATTGAAGTGACGTCACCGTCCGCCCCGCGCAGCTGCCAACACTGTGCCGCCCGTTGCGACGCCTGGGTCCGCATCGACGTTTTTGAAAAGCTTGTTCTACCCGGCGGGCCTTGTCGGAACTCAGGCGGACCAGAAACCGAACACGGTGGTGGCGGTTGCAAGACGACGTTCCGACCACTCATCTACACCGAGCAAGAGACCGATCGTAACGGACATTTCACCGCCAAACAGCAGGTCCATGGCATCGGACCGCCGACGTTTCAGCAAGAAATGACCGCGCTGATTGGCAACCGAAAATTGGGCTGATTGCCAATCATGTCTGAACACCATCTGGTCCAATCAGGCCTGGGCGCAACCTGGACGCATATTTCACGGCGCACCAGCCACTGGCTCATACTGCACATCGTCGCGGTGATCAGTGTCGGACTCTGGCTGGACATCCGCTTTGGCTGGTTGGGCCAGCATTTGGCAACCATTTGGACGATCGCCGTCTGGGCATGGTTGTACCGGCTCGGCGATCGGGACGAGCGGCATATTCTGATTATCGCCACCGTTGTTTCCGGCATTGGCGAAGTGTTCTTGTCGCTCATCTGGGGACTCTACGATTATCAGTTCAATAACGTTCCGCTGTTTGTTCCCCCCGGTCATGCGTTATTGATGACACTTGGTTTGCTGGTCTCGAGACATATCAAGCCGCCGGTTGTTTTGGCAATCACGCTATTGGCGGCGGCATGGGGGGCGTACGTATTGGCGATCGATGCCGATCGCTTTGGCGCATTTCTGTTTGGCATGTACGCCGCGTGTATCGTATTCGCTCGTGGCCCCGCCCGCGCCTTGTACGCGACCATGTTTGTATTGGCACTGGCGATGGAGTTGTACGGGACCGCGCTCGGCAACTGGGTTTGGCATTCGCCGGCGCCGTGGCTTCATCTTTCTGCAGCCAATCCGCCGTTTTCAGCCGGTGCGTTTTATTGTGTGCTTGATTTGCTGGTGCTTTGGATCTTGCGGGCGGAGTTGCTCGCCAAGGCGCTTGCGAAAACACAAAAGGTGCGCTGAAAATCCGGTTTCGTTTATGACGTTGGTCGCGACCCGATTCAACGCGCAGATGTCATTGCCGTGTTGACGTGTCTTAGGCCATGCTAATCTGCAAAAAAACAATAGGAGGGGTCAAATAAAAAAAAGAACAAAAGGTACGCGTGCGGCGATTATTGCGTTGCTCGGCATTGCGCTTGCCAGCGCGGCCGATACCACACTTGCCCAACTGGCACCGGCGGATCTTGCCCAACTCGGCACCAGCGCCACCAGCAAATTTACCCCGATGGGTGCGGAACGCGCCGGCAACAGTGCCGGCACCATTCCGGCCTGGGACGGCGGCATCAGCAAGATTCCCGATGGTTTTTCCCATCAGCGTGGCAGCCACTATTTGGATCCGTTTGCCAGCGACAGAGTCATGTTCACAATTACCGCGGCGAATGTTGATACCTACAAGGACAATCTGAGCCCGGGCCAACATGCGCTGTTCAAGCAATACCCAGCCTACAAAATGAACGTCTACCAGACCCGCCGCACTGCCGCGTACCCGCAAAAACACTACGATCAAACCCGCACTTGCGCGGCGCGGGCGAGTCTTGCCGCAGACGGCAACGGTGTGTCTGGGTGCACCGGCGGCATCCCGTTCCCGTTACCGAAAAACGGCTCAGAAGCGATCTGGAATCGTTTGCTGCGCTATTGGGGCGATACATTCGAGATGCACTTTGTCCACCTGGCACCAAATCGATCGGGTGAATTTACCGCTGCCGAGTTTGAGTATCAGGCTGAATTCCATTACGGCAATCTGTCGATGGCAGCCGCTGAAATCATTCCAAACCGGCGCGCCAATTATTTGCAAACTGTCGTTGCCCCGCCGCGTCTCGCCGGTGAAATCCTGTTGGTGCACGAAAACGTTGATCAGAATAAAAATCCCCGCTCGGCGTGGATTTACAACCCCGGTCAACGTCGCGTCCGTCTTGCCCCTGCAGTGGGTTACGACAGCCCGATTGTGGGTGGCGACGGCCAACGTACCGTCGATGACCAATTTATGTATAACGGCGCGCCAGATCGGTATGAATGGAAATTGCTCGGCAAAAAAGAGGTCTATGTACCCTACAACAGCTACAAACTCGCCAGCAACAGACTCAAATACAGCGATATTGCGCGCCCCGGCTTCCTGAATCCGGACCACCTTCCTTACGAACTTCACCGTGTTTGGGTGGTCGAGGCGACGCTGCGGTCCGGTACCAGCCACATTTACCCTCGACGGGTCTTCTTTCTCGATGAAGATAGCTGGATGGTAACGCTCACCGACAAATATGACGACCGTGGCGTCCTATGGCGGGTTGGTGAGCAACATTCAATCAATATCTACGATCTTGGGATTTATTTTCCAACGGTCGAAGTTCACCATGATCTGCAAAACGGTCGCTATATTGCAATGGGTTTGCGCAATCAAGAAAAGGTGTTTTACCAGAGCCTGAAGCTGACAGCCTCGGATTTCACCCCGCAAGCCCTTCGCGGCGCGGGGGTCAGGTAATTGCCGATTCTGCCAAAAAAGACACCAATCCAGCCCCGATAAGGCGATAAAATAGCGGCTTGACCATTTGATACCCTCAAGGCTGTTTGATGTCCTTTGCTTCACTGAATCTTGCCCCCCAAATCCTCCGCGCTGTCACCGAAGAAGGCTACACCGAGCCAACACCAATCCAGGCACAAGCGATTCCAGCTGTTTTGAATCGCCTCGATATCATGGGTTGTGCCCAGACAGGCACCGGTAAAACAGCGGGGTTTACACTGCCGCTACTGCATTTATTGGCACCGCTGGCCAGCAGCAGCACCTCGCCTGCCAAACATCCGGTGCGCGCGCTGGTGCTCACGCCTACCCGCGAACTGGCTGCACAAGTCGAGGAATCCATCCGCACCTATGGCAGATACCTTCCGCTGCGGACCGCATTGTTGTACGGTGGCGTCGACATCAAGCCGCAAATCAAGGCGTTGCAGGGCGGCGCTGAAATTGTGGTGGCAACCCCCGGCCGGCTGCTGGATCATCTGGAACAAAAAAGCATCAATCTGAGCCAGGTGCAGATTTTGGTGCTCGATGAGGCCGACCGGATGCTCGATATGGGCTTTATGCCGGCCATCACCCGAATCCTTGCAACACTGCCACCAATGCGGCAAAACCTGCTGTTTTCAGCGACGTTTTCCGAGGAGATCAAGCGATTGGCAAGCGGCTTCATGCGTAACCCGACCATGATCGAGGTCGCAAGGCGCAACGCGCCGGCCGAGTTGGTGACCCATTTGGTTTACGAAGTGCCAGCGCTCAAAAAGCATGCCCTGCTCGCCCATTTGGTGAAAAGCCGCGATATGCAGCAGGTATTGATTTTCACGCGCATGAAGCGCGACGCCGACAAACTCGCCAGACAGCTGGTGCGTGATGGGTTGTCTGCGACCGCCATTCACGGCGACCGCAGCCAGTCCGAGCGCTCGCAGGCGCTCGAGGAATTCAAAACCGGCAAGGTCAAGCTGTTGGTGGCCACTGATGTCGCCGCGCGCGGTATCGATATCGACCAACTGCCGTTTGTGATCAATTACGAAATCCCGAATACACCCGAGGACTATGTGCACCGTATAGGCCGCACCGGCCGTGCCGGCACGCCGGGCGAGGCCATTTCGTTGGTCAGCGCAGATGAAATGGAATATCTGACGGCAATTGAAAAATTGTTGAAGCGCGAAATCCCCCGCCTGCCACTGCCGTTTTTGGCGGGTGAAGCACAGCCCAGACCGCAGCCGGCGCGCGAGTACGCGCGTGAACGCAGCCCCGGCCAGGAACACGTCCGCAGCCAAACCGCACCCATATTGACTGACGATGAACGCCAGCAACGCAATGAGCAGCGACGCGTTCGTGAAGCCAAGGATTCTGTTCGTGCGCGCCCGTTGAACCCAAGACCAACCCACGATTCACCGCCGCAAACGCCCCACCCAAGTTATCCGCACTTCGATTTCAGCAAGCCGTACGAACCGACAACAAAGGACAGTTCGGCTGAAGTTGCAGCGGCAGCGAATGACGCCGTCACAACACATCGGCCCGCTGTGCGGTCGATTGGTGCGTTGTTGGGCCGTAAAAAAACCGAAATCGTTTGATTCGGATTTTTACCGGTTCTCGCTGGTTTCCGAATCCGGACAGGCGTTACACAACAGAAAAAAAGCGCGCCATTCGGCGCGCTGTTTGAAGCAAAAATGCCCGAAGTGGCCCGATATTAGGCGACCTTCAATACCAGCTTACCGAAGTTTTCCCCTTTGAAGAGCTTCATCAACACCTCGGGGAAGCGGTCGATGCCCTCCTCGACATGTTCTTTGGAAACCAACTTACCTTCCTTGAGCCAACCGCCCATCGCCAGCGCGCCCTCTTTGTAACGCGGCGCCCAGTCAAAGACAACGATTCCCTCCATGCGCGCGCGGTTGACCAGCAGCGACAGGTAATTTGCCGGCCCTTTGACCGGTGTGGTGTTGTTGTATTGCGAAATGGCACCACAAATAACAATTCGGGCACGCAGATTGATGCGCGTCAGCACAATATCCAGAATGTCGCCACCGACATTGTCAAAGTAAACATCAATCCCATCCCATCGGGACACTCTCGCTTCAAACCAATCCGAACATCTTCGTTTTTGTAATCAATACACGCATCAAAACCGAGCTCTTTGACGGCGATACGACACTTTTCCGCACCACCTGCGATGCCCACAACCCGACACCCCTTGATTTTGGCCACCTGGCCCACCGTGGCACCAACAGCACCCGCCGCCCCTGACACCACGACCGTTTCGCCTGCTTTTGGCTGCCCTGACTCCAACAGGCCGAAATACGCGGTCATGCCCGGCATGCCCAGCACGTTGAGGTAGGTTGTCAACGGCGCAAGGGCCGGATCAACTTTGCTCCAGCCCTTGCCATCAGTCATGCAATAGGTTTGCACATTGGCCATGCCCGAGACATGGTCGCCAGGCGCAAACTTGGGATTGGCGGATTCAACCACCCGGCCAACGCCACCGGCGCGCATCACATCACCCAACTTCACCGGCTCAATATAGGATTTGCCTTCATTCATCCAGCCACGCATTGCGGGGTCAAGCGACAGAAACAGGTTTTTGACCAACATCTGTCCCTCCGCAATTACCGGCATCGGTTCATCGGCAAATGCAAAATCACTGCGTTTGGGTTCGCCTACCGGACGTGCAACGAGGCGGACGGTGTGGTTGGTAGTCATGGCAGCTCATTTCGACAATGGACAGGGATCACAATTATGCAACGCATAAAAACAAAAAGCCGGGGCGCATTCAAGCGCACCGGCTTTTGGGCAAAACGGGTTCAGCTTACTTGAGGTGCGCCGAGACCAATTTTGTCATTTCAAACATCGAAACAAATTTCTTGCCACCGAATACGGCTTTGAGTTTTTCGTCGGCATTGATCATGCGACGGTTAACCGCATCTTGAAGTTTGTTCTTTTTGATGTAGTCCCAAAGTTTCTTGGTAACTTCGGTACGCGGGATGGCGGTCGCGCCAACCACTGCGGCCAAAATTGACGATGGCGTCACTGGCTTCATGAAGGCTGCATTTGGCTTACGCTTGGCAGCTGGCTTCTTTGCGGCTTTTTTCGCGGCTGGTTTCTTGGCAGCTGGTTTTTTTGCGGCTGGCTTCTTAGCTGCAGGCTTTTTCGCAGCAGGCTTCTTCGCAGCAGGTTTTTTTGCAGCGGGTTTTTTTGCGGCTGGTTTCTTTGCAGCAGGTTTTTTTGCGGCTGGTTTCTTTGCGGCCATGTAGTTCCTCCAGTGTTTGTCAGGTTGTCCGTAACAGAGGGTATTGTTCTTACGCTGATGAATTTTTATTTTTCATAGTGTAATTACGCACCACGGCGCAAATATAACGCATTATTTCAACTTGTGTGCAAGTGCTTGATGAGATTTTTTGCATGCGGGGTTATGCATGTCATAGGTGAAAATCGCCGCGGCACACAATTGCGCGCGTTTTGTCGCTAACATCGGCAGCGTTTTGTGCCGCGGCTGGCGCCCGCCAATTCACGTTTCCCCCTATGAAAGACCGACAAAAATGCAGTTTGCCCCACTCTTGCATGCACTTGAAAACCACCCGGCGTTTGATGCCGTTGAGGCCGGACATCTGGCGACAGTGCGCCGTTTTGTCTCTGAAAATAGTGATGCATTTTGGCAACGTACCAATGTACCCGGGCATGTAACCGGCTCGGCGTTTGTAGTTAATGCCGCCGGAACACACACCTTGTTATTGCATCACGCCAAGCTGGACAGATGGGTCCAGCCCGGCGGCCATCTGGACGATTCGGACGATTCTCCCGCTGCGGGCGCCTTGCGTGAGGCCATCGAGGAGACCGGCATTCCCGACCTCGTATTGGCGAGCGGCACGATTTTTGATATTGATGTTCACGCAATTCCGCAAAGGACCAAAGTTGCGGTCTGCGAACCCGCCCACCTGCATCACGATGCCCGCTACCTGATCATCGCCAGCGGGAAAGGTGTCAGAATATCGGCGGAGTCACTCGATTTCCGCTGGTTGCCAATCGACCAATTGGCAACCGGCAACCACGAATCCGGGCTGGTCCGCATGGCAAAAAAAAGCCTTGCGTCGGCCGGCCTGACAAGGAACGCTATGGATCTCGCAAAGATTCGCACAGACTATAAGCTCGCTTCACTTGACAAAGGGGACGTGGATTCGTCGCCATTTTCCCAATTCGAAAAATGGTTCAAGCAGGCGGTCGATGCCAACGTGAATGAACCAAACGCGATGACGCTGGCGACGGTGGCTGCGGACGGGAAACCGGCGGCGCGAATTGTCCTTATCAAGGATTTCGATGCTCGCGGCGCGTCATTTTTTACCAACTATGAAAGTCGCAAGGGAAACGACCTTTCCGCCAATCCGCATGCCGCACTGGTTTTTTTCTGGCCCGAGCTGGAACGGCAGGTTCGAATCGAGGGCCGCATCGAGAAAGTGACGCCCGAGGAGTCAGATGCCTATTACAGCGTGCGACCACTTGCCAGCCGAATTGGCGCGTGGGCATCACCGCAGAGTCGTGTTATTGACTCACGGGAAATGCTGGAAGAGCGCGTAAAAAAATTCACCAAGCAGTATGGGGATGCCCCTGTCCGCCCGCCGTACTGGGGTGGTTATCGTGTGGTGCCGACATTGTTTGAATTCTGGCAGGGTCGCCAAAGTCGCCTGCACGACCGCTTTTGTTATCGACTCATCGGCAAGCAGTGGGCGGTGGAACGTCTGGCACCCTGAGGGTCGTTTGGCACCCTGGTTATCTGGCCCGATAGTAGTCAGGCAGCGCGCGTAAATACCCCGGCAAATTTGGATTAGCCAGCAACCGCGGGAAGAATCCGGTGTCATCCGCTGTAACCAATGGGCTCAACTCGGTTTTTTCAAACGGCAGCTGGAAGCGGCATGCAAGCAGCTTTCCAGCATCGCCGGCGCTTGGCGGATCGTTTGGTTTGCCAGCATTGCAAATGGCGAGATCGCGGGTGAATTGCTCAATTGCGATTCGTTTTGAAACATAACCTGGGTCGAGATCCAATCCACGCTGAAGGCGGGATTGAATATCCTCAACACGCATCGGCGGCAGATCAGTGCCGGGACAATTTGCGGCGATAACCTTTTGACGACCCGCGCTTCCACGGATTGGCGCAAGCGACTCGAACGATTTTGCGGCCCGAAGTACACTGATGATTGCCTTGTCACCATATAGCGACGAACCGCGGACGATGACCAATTTGACGTTTTCTTCAGTCGCACCGATAAGATTGCGATAGGCATCATCGGCGACGCGGTCGAGCACGACCAAATCGGCCAGATGGCCGGGTGCGATGCGTCCGAGCTTTCCCTGCCACCCCATGGCTGATGCCGGATTGACGGTGACCATCTCAACCAACTCCCGGTCGGAGAAGAGCCCATCAAACTGGTGGCGGTTGACCAAGTCTGCGACTTTAAGCTCACCAAGTAACGATTTTGATCCCGACGGCGCCCAATCAGGCGCAAGGGAAATTTCAACGCCGGCGCGACGCGCGGCGACAATATTCGCCGTCTGGCCGTAAAGCATGAAGTTTGACAACGGTGACCAAACCAGCTTCGCCCCCGCAGTCGCCATTTCCCTGAACTGAGCGTCGGTCAGCGCAATGCCATGAATCGCAATCAATCCGGCACCGACCAAACCGCTGCGCTTGAGCGCCTCGAACTCATTCGCCATGCGCGGCCCCACCCCTTCAGCCAAATGAACTGCCATAGGACCGCGGCTTTTTTCATCAGCCATGCGCCGCCACTCTTCTGCATCACGACCAATATCAACGCGCGAGAACGCAGAGCGTGACGTGACCGGCGAGGTTTCAATGTTGCGAACCAGGCATTCTTCCCTGGCATAGGCCAGACCGACGCGTCCACCCTGTATTGAGGTGGTTCCGCCGACCAATGCCTTGTATTCGCCATAGCGCCCCACTTCAATGGCCAGATCAAAATATTGCGCCTGTGTCATCAGCGTGTTTAGATGCGTGATCCGCCGCTGGTAATCGTCATCATAAAACCGCCATTCGTAGCGATCCTTGTATTTGCGGTTCACGGGCAGCAACGGGTAGATCGCGTATTCCGGGTGGTTATGCAGGTCGATCAAGCCGGGATAAATATCGCCGTTAACCTGAATAACAGGCAATTTCTGCAGATCAATTTTTGCATCGGCAGCTGCTTGTTCGAGCGCTTTTCGCGAGTTGACGACGGCGAAAATAACCCCCTTGTCTATCCCAACAAATCCGTTGTCGATAATGGAGAACGACGCATTCATCGTCACCACACGCCCCTCAAGTACATAGCTGGCGTGGTCGCCTGGGTTTGCCCCAGTTCCGACGGGTAATGGCGTGGCAGGCTGTGCGCAGGCTGACAGCGCGATCCAAAATGCAAACACCAGCGGCAAAATGCCACTGACCGGACGGTATATTTTAAAGCCGCAGGATAGAAGTCGAAATTTGGTCACAAAATGCATTTCAGCAGGTGGCTACAAAAACAAGATTGGTATCTTAGCGCCAATTGACGATACAACCAGATTTTTTCAATGCGTCAACGTCCGGTCGGCTCGTCGAAAACAACGGTAACGGGTTGGCGCTACGGTATGGCGAAATTCCAATGGCAACCCCTTGGGTTTTCCGCTTCCGCCGCAAGGTTAGTTCAACAGCGCGATGCGATCGAGGTCGGGACGATAACATTGATGCGCGTTTTTTATGCTTGTATCTTCGCTACCGCGAGATTTGCTGTCTGCCCCAAACGTTCAACCGACCCAAGATTGAAACTTTCACCCATGAAAATTGATTTCCAACCCTCGCCAATTGTTCACACGCACCCATCAATTTGCCCGCTTCATCCCGCGCAAATCATTGGTGGTAGCCAGAAATGACCAGCCTCTGGCAGAAAATCATGCGCATCGGCAAAAAGCCAATCGTGCCGATCGACGCGAACCTGTGGATGGAAGCAACCGGACGTTATGCATTCATGCGCGGCCTGAACGCCGAAGAAAACAGACGGCTGTGCCTGATTGCGGCGGATTTTCTTGCGCGCAAGTCGATGGTCGGCGCGGCAGGCCTCGTGATCACCGACAAGATGCAGGTCGAAATTGCTGCGCAGGCGTGTATTTTAGTGCTGGAACTGGGGGTCGATTCCTACGACGGCTGGTCGGACATCATTGTTTATCCGAGCCAATTCATTCCTGAACGTGAAGTTGTCGACGAAATCGGCGTGGTGCACACATCACGCGATGCGCTGGCCGGCGAGGCTTGGTTGGGCGGTCCGGTCATCCTTTCCTATGAAGATGTCGCGGTCACCGCAACCGACAGCGCCGTCGCCGGCTTCAACGTGGTCATCCATGAATTTGCACATAAGCTCGACATGCAAAAACGGCGATGCCAACGGTTTCCCGCCGTTGCATAAAGGGATGTCAGAAGCCGCCTGGCAACAGGCGTTTAAGTCAGCGTATTTATCATTTTGTGAGGCGGTTGACCGGGCCGACAAACAGGCAAGGCACGATCGGGGTGCGGCATTGGCGGAATTGCCACTCGATGCCTATGCCAGTGAAACCCCGGCTGAATTTTTTGCCGTCATTTCTGAGGCGTTTTTTGAGTTACCCAATACGGTTCGCAGTGGGTTTCCGCAGGTTTACGAACAACTCGTGCAGTTTTACCGGCAAAATCCATTGGCGCGTGCGGCGTTTTCCGAAGAGCGGTAGTACGCCTATTGACGGTCGTTTCCAGACCATTTCACCTGAAACGCCTCGCCTGATAACAACATTTCCCAATAAGTTTTCGGCAAAAAAAACGCCAACGAATTGTTGGCGTTTTCAGTCGATTTGGCTGATTCAGCCAAGGTGGTGTTTGGTCATAGAAACAACACGGCCGGGAACACGGCAACGGCCAACAGAAGCAATACCCACTCGCATTTCCAGCGTTTCAAGTGCCCGGTGTAGTAAAAAATAATGCAGAGAATGGCAAAAACGTAAAAGATGGCAAGTAGCATAAGGACTCCTATTATTTGATGACGGACTCCCACCCGCCAGTGCGCCTAAAACAATAGCATATTTTTGGCCAAGCAATGTCAAATTACCATGGCAATACCGCGATCAAGTCAAATGGCATCGTTTCCAGATTCGCCGGTTCGAATGCGAATAACCTGTTCAACCGGCAATACAAATATCTTGCCATCGCCAATCTTGCCGGTGCCCGCCGCTTTGATCACCGCGTCAATGACTTTTTCAACCATGTCGTCGGCAACAATGACCTCTACCTTTACCTTCGGCAGAAAATCCACCGTATATTCAGCGCCCCGGTAAAGTTCGGTATGCCCTTTTTGCCGGCCGAACCCCTTGACTTCGGTAACGGTCAGGCCGGAACATCCAAGGCTGGTCAATACTTCGCGGACCTCGTCTAACTTGAATGGTTTGATCACCGCTTCTATTTTTTTCATTTTTGCCCTCGTCCTGGTTTTTACCGTCTATTGCGGCCAATACTTCGATGTGATCGGATACCGCCAGTCTTTGCCAAACCCGCGTCGCGTAATCTTAGCGCCAACCGGGCTTTGCCGGCGCTTATATTCGTTGATCTTGAGCAAATGCGTAACCCGCGTGACATCAGCGTGCAGAAAGCCCATCGAGACAATCTCCGAAGGCGCCCGATCCTGCTCCATAAACAATTCGACAATCTGGTCAAGTATTGCGTAATCCGGCAATGAGTCCTGATCTTTCTGGTCGGCATGCAACTCGGCCGACGGGGGACGGGTGATCACCCGCTCTGGGATAACCGGCGACTGCTGATTGCGCCAATGGCAAAGTTGGTAAACAAGCGTCTTGGAGACGTCTTTCAGAATCGCGTAACCGCCGGCCATGTCGCCGTAAAGCGTTGAATACCCGACCGCCATCTCACTCTTGTTGCCGGTCGTAACAACCATCGCACCATATTTGTTGGACAACGCCATCAACAGCGTGCCACGTACCCTCGCCTGGATATTCTCCTCGGTGGTGTCCGGCTGGCGCCCGGCAAAGGCAACGGCCAAACCGTCTTTGAAGGCTTCAAACATCGGTGTGATCAAAACTTCCGAGTATTTGACCTGATGGATTGCCGCCATTTGCCTGGCGTCATCAAGCGAGATTTGTGCCGTGTATTCGGATGGCATCATCACCGTTTCGACCCGCCCGGCCCCCACCGCATCGACGGCAATGGCAAGCGTTAGCGCCGAATCGACGCCGCCGGACAAACCGAGCAGCACGCCGGGAAAACCGTTTTTGTTTACGTAGTCGCGCAGGGCAACAACCAATGCACGATAAACGCTTGCCGCCATCGGCAACGTCGGGTGAACGGGCCCGGAAATGACGCCGTCGACAAAGTCGATGATGCCGAGCGCTTCTTCGAATTCGCGTTCCTGGTATCCCACCGATCCGTCCTTGTTAACACCAAATGATGCCCCGTCAAAAACCAGCTCATCTTGCCCGCCGGTCCAGTGGGCATACAAAATTGGCAGGCCTGATTCGGCAACACGCGCACGCACCACGTCGTAACGGGTCTCGAGCTTGTTCACGTCATAGGGTGATGCGTTAGGTACAACAATAATGTCGGCACCGGCCTTTGCGGTTGCCGCCAATGGGGCGGCGTACCATACGTCTTCACAAATCAACACACCGATCTTGATACCATCGAGCTCGAATACAAACGGTCGGTGGCCGGTTTCAAAATAGCGTTTCTCGTCGAATACTTGATAGTTCGGCAGACGCTGTTTGAGGTAGGTGTGAACGATCCGGCCATGCCGGATCAGCGATGCCGCGTTGAATAGCCGCTCCCGGCGCTCACCAATGTGGCCGGATTGGCCGGCGTCGACATCAACCACCACATGCGGGTGGCCGACAATCATCGCCAACCCCTTTGTCAATGGGTTGGCCTCGAGTCTGGCGCAAAGCAACGTCAGCGCGTCTTCGCAGGCACGAAGAAAATCATTGCGGAATAACAGGTCTTCCGGGGGGTAACCACAAAGTGCGAATTCAGGCGTGACCACCAGTTTTGCGCCGCTTTTCGCCGCGCGTTCAGCAACCTCGATCAGCTTGTCGACGTTTCCCGACAAGTCGCCCAGCATAAAATTTACCTGGGCAATGGCAATTTTCATCAAAAACTCCGCAAGAGTGAGTTGTGGCGATTATAGGCGCGCGCGCGAATTCTTCGACAAAATACGGAAATGACCGAGCCCCGTATTGCCGTCGTCCAAACGCTTGCCGATATCGAACCAACGCAATGGGATCGCCTGACAAATGGCAATCCGACGATAAAACACGCCTGGTTGCAGTCGATGATTGATGCCGGATGCACAACACGCGCGACCGGTTGGCTGCCGCAATTTCTGATCGTGACACGCGAGATCGACGGGCAACAGCAGC
>JANOEV010000497.1:0-5829 GCA_031413695.1 Burkholderiales bacterium | reverse complement strand
GCCCCTCGCGCAACATGGCGAAGTACAAGTCGCAATTGTGAATTGCCACTCAGATCCCTTTCTCCAGGGGATAAGGCGACCTCCTCGCTAGCGCCTGGCTTGCCCAGGCGCTGCGGTTCATGCTGCCGCAGCTTTCCAAGTAGCGTTTTTTCCCGCCCGCGCTGGTTTTGCGCCGGGAAGACCTGTATTTGTTGAGGCCATATTGAAGACCACGTCCATATTCATTTTTCTTTGCGTAGCCGGCGGAGTACCCTTCGTTGCCGCCGGCCAGCCGTCGCCTGCACCTGCCCAAATGTTGGCTCAAGCCGCGGCACTTCCCAATGGGTCGCCTGCGAAGTTGGTTTCGGTGCGTCAGGCCTTTGATGCCGCCTGGCGGCGTGCAGTGGAGCGCGGCGAGGCCGAAGGCTTTGCGGCGCGCTCAAAGGCGGAGCTGGGCATTTCAACAAACTTGTTGGCTGGTCCACCTTCGCTCGAGTTTTCTCAGCGTACCGACCGCTGGCATGGCGCAACCGGTAGTCGCGAAAATGAGGTTGGTGTTGGCGTGCCGGTTTGGCTGCCGGGCCAGCGCAGTGCGCGCGTGGCTTCGTCAGAGATTGGTCTGCGTCTCGCTGATGCCGTAATGGCGAGCAGCCGCCTGCGTTTAGCGGGCGAAGTTCGAGAAGCAGCGTGGACCATCGCCGCGGCCCGTGCCGCGCTCGGCATCACAGAGGATCAAGCTACTTATTTAAAACAACTTGCGGCGGACGTTTTGCGACGCGTTGGCGCGGGTGATCTTGCGCGGTCGGATTGGCTTGCGGCGGAGGCCGAGGCGCTGGGCGCGGCGACTGCCGTGCTGGATGCCCAGGTCCGATTAAACGCCGCGTTGAACCGATGGAAGCTGTTAACGGGACTCGACGCGTTGCCCGATCCAAACGAATCGGTGCCGACTGGGGTTGCGATTGCAGGTTCGCACCCCGATGCGGAGTTGGCCGCGTTTTCCCACGACCGCGCAAAGCGACAAGCTGATGTTGCGGCGAATTCCAGATGGGACGCACCGGAGTTTTCGCTGAAATTCCGGGAGGACATTCCTGCAACCGGCATACCCGCCCAGCGGAGTATCGGCATCGGCATTCGGATTCCGCTCGGCGCATCCGAGCGTGGCTTGACGCAATTCGCCGAGGCCCAGTCCAATCGCACGACAGCCGAGCTACACAATCTGCGTGAGCAGGAGCGACTCGCTGCCGAGGTCATGAACGCAAAGCTTGCATTGGCGCTTGCCCAGCGCGGGCTGGCGGCGGAACAGCAGCGCGCGCAGCGCCTCACTGAGCGTGCCGATCTGATCGAAAAGTCGTTCAAGCTTGGCGAATCACCCTTGGGCGATTTGCTCCGCGCAAAGTCAGCTGCAATACAGGCGGTCGCGAGCCGCGCAAAACAAGAAGCTACTGCCGGCCTCGAGGCTGCGCGCTTAAGACAAGCCATTGGAGAACTACCATGAAGAACATGAATAAACGATGTTGGTTTGGGGATCTGCGTCGGCTGACTATCTCAAAATGGATTGCGGCCGTTGCGTTTAACGCCCTGTGTATTTCCACAGCCGCTGTCTATGCGGGTCCCGGTGCGCACGGACCCGACGGCCAGCACCTGGACAGTCCGCCCACAGGCGCGGGTTCTGTTGGCGCGTTTCCGCGCATTGAAGCCAAGACTGATTTGTTTGAGTTGGTGGGCAGTCTCAGCAGCGGCCGGTTGTCAATTCTGATTGATCGCTTTTCGACTAACGAGCCGCTGCTTAACGCCAAAGTGGAGGTGGAGTTTGGGAAGATAAAAGCGTCGGCCAAGTTTGACAATGATGTTGGTGATTACGCAGTTGAAGACCCTGCATTTCTCAACGGCATTTCCGTGCCGGGTGCGCACCCGCTCGTCTTTACGGTGGTTGCCGGCGACGAAAGCGATTTACTCGACGGCACGTTAACCGTCACGTCGGCGCTGGAGGGGCAATCACATGCACATGGACAGACGTACCTGGGCCTGACGCGTACGACTGCGCTTGCAATTGGCATTGGCACGCTTGTCCTGCTGCTGGTGGGCGGGCTATTTTTTCGCAATCGGATGAAGCGCAATTCATCGAGACCTTACGCAGGGAGCCGTTAATGAATGCGATCCAATTTCAAACCGTGGTCGGTCGTATTTTGCGTGCCAGATCTGCCGCCGCCCTGTTGATGATGACTGCCGGGCTGGTTGCTGCCGGTCCCGGCGCGCACGGCCCCAATGGCGAACACCTTGACGGGCCGGCGCCAAATCCCACATCCGGCCTCGCGCGCCTGCCGGATGGCAGCGTCAATGTTCCAAAGTTGGCACAGCGTCGCATGGCCATTCGCACACAGTTGGCGCCAGAGAGCGAGGCAAATTCAACCATTGAATTATCGGGAAGAGTCATCGCCGATCCGGCGGCCGGGGGTCGGGTACAGGCGACGCATGGCGGCCGGATTGAGGCAGGGACCAGGGGCCTGCTTGTGGCGGGCCAATCGGTCAGGCGCGGCGACGTGCTCGCCTTCGTCCGGCATCACGCGGACCCCTACGCTGAAGCATCGCAGCGATCACAACTTGCAGAGCTGCGCACGAACCGAACAATTGCCACCCAACGTGTGCAACGGCTGGAGTCGCTGGAGGGGACGGTTCCCCGCAAAGAAATCGACGCGGCGCGGGCCGAGCTGGCAAGTTTGATTGAGCGGGAACAGCGCATTGGTGAGAGTATCGTTGCACGTGAACCACTGGTCGCACCGGCGGATGGCGTCATCGCGCGCGCCGACGTGCTACTTGGTCAGGTGGTTGAGCCAAAGGACGTGCTGTTCGAGGTGGTTGATCCGTCGAGGCTGATGGTGGAAGTCAGTGCGTCAGACACCGCGATGGCACTGCGTATAAAGGGTGCGGGAATTGCCGGGTTGGACGGCGCAAGTCTTGCGGTCGTCGGTGTTGGCCGCAGCCTGCGAGACGGCGTGTTTTTAATCACGTTTCGAATAGATGCGGCGAACAAACGTGCCCCGTTGCCGCTCTCGGTTGGCCAGCCCGTCACGGTTATTGCCCGATTTAAGGAGCGTACCAAGGGTATTGTGCTGCCAGCGCAAGCCATCGTGCGCAACCCATCGAATGAGCCCGTCGTCTGGATCAAGGTCAGTGCCGAACGATACATGCCGCAGCCCGTCGAATTCCGGCCGCTTGAGGCGCGGACGGTGTTGGTGACAAAGGGGCTATCGGCCGATAACCGCGTTGTGGTGCAGGGCGCACCGCTCATCGCACAGATCCGATAGGCGGCGTCATTATGTTCACCTGGATTGTTCGCCACAGCCTTGCGAATCGACTGTTTGTGCTTGCCGTTGCGGGAATGCTGCTGGTCTACGGCGCCATGATGGCGAAGCGCACGCCGGTTGATGTATTCCCGGACCTGAATAAGCCGGTCATTACGGTTCTTACCGAAGCCGGAGGCATGGCGCCGGAAGAAGTCGAGCAGCTAATCACCTATCCCGTCGAGACCGCTCTCAATGGCATGCCCGGCGTGTCGCGTGTGCGCTCGACCTCGGGCATAGGGCTGTCGATTCTCTACGCTGAGTTCGATTGGGGCACGGATATCTACCGCAATCGCCAATTGGTCTCCGAACGGCTCGCGTTTGTAAAGGAGCAGTTGCCGGATGGTATTACGCCGATTATGGGGCCGGTGTCGTCAATCATGGGCGAGGTGATGTTGATCGCACTGCCGCTAAATGCAGGCGACGGCAAGGTGGCGGCGGCATCACCCATGCAAGCGCGCGAGTACGCAGATTTTGTGCTTCGCCCGCGCTTGCTTTCGATTGCCGGCGTCGCCCAAGTGATCCCCATCGGCGGCGAGGTGCGCCAGTTGCGGGTTGAGCCCGACACCGCGCGCATGGCGCAGTTCGGCGTGTCGCTAAGACAAATTGAAATCGCCCTGAAGGGGTTTTCTGCAAATGCTGGCGGCGGCTTCATTGATTTGAACAGCCGCGAATACCTGATTCGCCACGTTGGCCGAACCAACCGCGTGGAGGATTTGCAGGGGCTCGCGGTTGATTGGAAAGACGGGCGACCGATACTGCTGGCGCAGGTCGCAAAAGTCGGCTTTGCGGCCGGCCTCAAGCGAGGCGACGCCGGCTATAACGGCGCCCCCGCTGTCATCGTCAGCGTGCAAAAACAACCGGCGTCTGATACCGTGCAGCTGACGGCGAAAATCGAGGCCGCACTGGCGGAATTGAAGCAAGGGTTGCCACCCGGATTGAGTGCGCCGAAAGTCCTGTTTCGTCAGGCCGACTTTATCAAGGCATCGATCAGCAACGTCACCGAAGCGTTGCGCGATGGCGCAATCATGGTCGCGATTGTCCTGTTTGCGTTTTTGCTATCGGCGCGGACCACACTCATTTCGCTGACTGCAATTCCGCTATCGCTTGCCGTGACCGCAATTGTTTTTCAATGGCTCGGGCAATCGATCAATGTCATGACGCTGGGTGGATTGGCGATCGCGATTGGTGAACTGGTGGATGATGCCGTCGTGGACGTTGAGAATATCGTCCGGCGGTTAAAGCTCAACAAACTGCTTCCCGAACCAAAGCCATTACTCGAGGTTGTGCAAAGCGCCAGTGTGGAGGTGCGGTCCGGGATTGTTTACGCCACAGCGATCGTGGTGCTGGTGTTTATTCCATTGTTCGCCTTGCCGGGCATTGAGGGCAGGCTGTTTTCCCCGATGGGAATCGCCTATATCGTCTCGATTCTGGCGTCCATGTTTGTCTCGATGACAGTGACACCGGTGCTTTGTTATTACCTGTTGCCACACATGAAACGGCTGGGTCACGGGGATAGTCCGCTTGTCGCAAAGCTGAAGTTGTGGGATGCGAAGCTGCTTGCATGGTCCTTCCCGCGGGCCAGGATGTTGTTGCTCGGTGCCGCGATTGCCGTTGCCATTTCGGTTGCCAGTGTGCCGTTTTTTCCGCGTGCGTTCCTGCCGGCGTTTAACGAGGGCTCGCTGGTTCTTTCGCTGCTGTTCACGCCGGGAACGTCGTTGGAAGAGGCGAATCGTATGGGTGCGGTTGCAGAGAGACTTATTGGCAAGGTGCCAGAGGTGACGCAGGTCGGCCGTCGGACGGGTCGCGCCGAGCTTGATGAACACGCAGAGGGCGTCCACTCGTCGGAAATTGACGTCGATCTACGGAAATCGAAGCGCGATCGGGAAGCGATCATGGCGGATATTCGCAGCCAACTTTCGTCGTTGCCGGCCGCGGTTGCGATCGGGCAACCGATTTCGCACCGATTGGATCACCTGCTGTCCGGTGTGCGCGCACAGATTGCGATCAAGATTTTTGGCGATGATGTTGATACATTGCGCGGACTTGCCGAACAGATGCGTGTTGGTCTGGCGGGCACGCCCGGGCTGGTTGACCTGACGGTGGAAAAACAGGTGCTGATCCCGCAAATAATGATACGGCTTGATCACCGGCGCGCAGCGCAGGCGGGACTCACGCCCGGCGAAGCGATACAAACACTGAAGGCGCTGACCGATGGCGCACATGGCGCGCAAATCGTTGATGGTGCGCGACGCTATGATTTAGTGCTGCGGTTACCTGATGCAAAACGAACCCCGCAAGACCTTGCACAGACGCTCATTGATACGCCGTCCGGACGTATCCCGGTATCCGCGATCGCCACTGTTTCTGAATCAGATGGTCCTAACCAAATTGGTCGCGAGAATGGTCGTCGTCGTATTGTCATCTATGCGAATACCGACGGTTCCCCGCCAGTGACGACACCTTGAACACGCCGTTGTTTGAGCCGGTCGCGCCCTTGATGTGGACG
>JANOEV010000496.1:0-2532 GCA_031413695.1 Burkholderiales bacterium | reverse complement strand
TTTTCTACTTATCAATAGCCAGGAGTGAACCTTGAAAAAGCATCTCATCGCATTGGGCCTCGTTGCCGCCTTTGGATCGGCGCATGCCGTCGATCTCTTCAACAACGGCGCTGCAGTCGCTGGCGGGCCGCCCATTTCCATCATCCGCGCCGGTGGCTCCACGTTTGGTGTCGGTGCGCAGACCACCGCGGGCAACTCCGTCGCAGAGAACTTCACCGTCGGTGGCGCAGGCTGGAACGTAGAGAGCCTTAGCTTTTTCGCTTACCAGACGGGTGCGGCCAACGCCTTCACGTTCACCGGCGTCACCTGGAGCGTCATCGCGGGCGATGTGAACACCGGCACCGTGGTGTCTGGTGGCACGCTCGCACCGAACAACGGCGGTTTGGAAGGCTATCGCGTGTCTTCCACTGCACTGACTGGCACCACCCGGGCGATCTTCCGCCTCAACGCCGATGTGCCCGATTTCAGTCTGGCTGCAGGCAACTACTGGCTGCGCTGGAACGTCGCCGGAACCTTGGCCTCAGGCCCCTGGCAACCCCTGACGGCCAATGGTGTGGTTGGCGACGCGCAGCAAAGCATTACCAATGGGGCATTTGCACCGGTGGTTGATGGCCTGGACTTCCTGGGTATGGAGTTGCCCTTCATCATCGTCGGCTCGGTCGTTCCTGAACCCGGCAGCATCGCCCTGATGCTTGCAGGGGGCGTGGCAGTGATCGGCGCCGCTCGCCGCCGTCGGCAAACTGCCTGATCGTCAGGTTTTTGGGTTAACGCGCCGCCTTCGGGCGGCGTTTTGCTTGGGCCTGTGCCTGATCCAGACCGCCCTATCGGCGGCATCGATCGACCCGAGCCGGGCGGGTTCTCAGCGTGGCTTCGAGGCGCGCCGCGCACGCACCATCACCGTAACGGCCAGCAGTCCCAGCGCCAGCAACAGCGCGCTGGCGGGCTCGGGGATGGGCGTCACGTCGCGCACGCCCACCGACTGGACGAGCAGGGCGAACTCGGCGTAGGAAAAGGCGCGGTCCTTCACGCGCTCGGCGATCGGCATATTCGAGGGCGACACGCCGGTGGCCATCACCGACCACAGCGACTGGCCGGGGTTGGCCTGCTGGCCGTTCGGGTGCGGCAGCACCAGGCCGTGGCCGATTTCATGGGCCACCGTGCCGGCCAGCAGGTTGATGCGCTGCTGGTCATTGGTGGCAAGCGCAAGCAGGCTCGCGGACCCGAGGCTGTCGGTCAGTGTCGAGCCGAAGATCGTGCCGTTCGCCACCGACGACACACCCGAGGCGTTGCGCACGCAGCCCAGGCAGGCCTGGCCGAGGAAGCTCTGGTTGGGGTTGGCATCGCCAATGGCCATGTAGTACCACTCGGTGTCGCCGTTGCCGGGGCCAGTGAGGCCGTTGCTCCAGGTGAAGTTGATGTTCAGTTCCTTGCCGGCGGGCAATGGGCTGGAGGCGTTGGTAGCGAACGTGGGGTAGCCCAGGTAGTCATTCGTGACCGCGGCCAAGGTGGCATTGCGCACGGCGTCCAGGCTGAGCCCGGTGAATCCCCAAGACGCGAAGGTCTCGGGCAAGGTGCCAACGTTGTTGCGGTCGGTCGTCGCGACGTTGACGAAGTTCAGCACCACGGTCAGCGCCTGGGCGGGCACGGCCGCAAGGGCCAATCCGCCGGCGACCGCCGCGCCGAGGGCCAGGGTACGGGTGCGGCGAAGCGCCGATGACAGCGTGGCTTGCAAATTCATGATTGAGTTCATTCGCTACAGAGTGGGTGGTGTGGGTGCCATACGGTTCCCTACGTAGCATGCGACATGCCAGCACGAATGTCACCAAGGGCAAACGCCGTGCCGTAAGCCTATCGACTCCACCTGCCGGCTCTGCTGGTAGGCCCGGCCGAAGCGGTTGGCCAGGAAGTCCGGCAGGGCCACCTCTTCCTGGCGGATGAAGCCGCGCTGCGGCAGCCGGCCTTCGCGGAACAGGTCGACAGCAGCGCAGATGCCCGCGGCGGTGGTGATCTGGATGGCCGACAGCGGGTTATCTCGCTGCGGTCGGCAAAGATCTTGCGCGCGAAGACCTCTTGCACCAGGCCGCCGCCGCGCAGGCCGCTGACGGTAACGAACACCAGCACGACATCCTGCATCGTGCTGGGAATGGACTTGCGCAGGATGGCCTTCAGCGTCTCGGTGTCCTGGTTGAGTTGCAGCTCTTCGAGCAGCAGCTTCATCAGGTCGCGGTGGCCGGGGTAGCGCACGCTCTTGTAGTCCAGCGTCTGCACGCGGCCGGCCAGGGTCTCGCACAGCGTGCCCAGGCCGCCGCTGGTGTTGAAGGCCTCGTACTCGGTGCCGTCCAGACTGAAGTGCTCACGCGCTGCAGGATGTTGGTCGTCTCGCTGAGCGAGCCTTCCGCCGTCTGCACCATGCTGACGCCGTCCTGCGCGTTGCGCTGGGCGACTTGCGAGCCCCGGACGTTCGACCGGAACCCTTCGGCGATGGCCAGACCTGCCGCGTCGTCGGCCGCGCTGTTGATACGCAGACCGCTC
>JANOEV010000495.1:0-9997 GCA_031413695.1 Burkholderiales bacterium | reverse complement strand
GCCGGTTGCGCCAGGCTTGACGCCAGCGGTGTTCCGCTTGTCTGTGCGTTGGCGATGGCCGCGTTTTCGAGGTTCGAACGGATCAGGGGTTCGTTGGCCGTCGCATACAGCCGGACTGAGAGCTGCCACGCAAAATCGTCGTCGAACTGTCCGCTGGTGTCGCCTTCAGTCAAGTTCTCTTCAACACCAACCGACGCCAGCCGCGATTCAGCAAACATGGCCGCCTTGGCGTATCGATCGGCGATATCAGCATTGTTCACGCCGCCTGAAAAAATGCGCATCAAGATTGCCATGACAATGGCCAACAACGTAAACGCAACCAGTATCTCGAGCAGAGAAAAACCACAAACCCGGCTATTGACGGCGCGTTTGGGGCATTTTTGCCTCATGAAGCCCGCCCAGCTTGCACATTTGTGGCGGAATCGCTGACCGTCACGCGCCCGGTCAGCCAATCAATATCAATGGCAAATTCGCGCTCATTGGCCACCACGGTCACGCGCCCGCCGTTGGATGACCCGTCCGGATAAAAACGAAAACTTGCCGACTGCTCGTTGATTTGATCAGCTTGCGAGGTAAACAATTTCAAGGTCAATTGGTCGTTGAGCTTGTGCACCTTTTCGTCAAACGTGGTGGTGAATTCACGGCTGTCGACATTGATCGAGACAAACGCCTCACGACGCGTGTTGATGGCGGCGTCACGCGCCAGTTTCATCGCCGAGGCGATGGCGCGGACATTTGATTTGAGTTCAGAACCGGAAACGCCGGCACCAAACAGTCGTGGCACCAGCGTGAAAAACACCGCCACCAGCGCAATCACCAGGATGATTTCGAGTAGGGAGAATCCTTTGTGGTGTGACGGTTTAGCAGTCATGACCGACTGCGTACTGCGCATCGTGATGCGCAATACGGCAAATCAATCCCACGAATTGATATCGCGATTGGGGCCGTCGCCGCCTGCTTTGCCATCGGCACCCAACGAGGTCAAATCATAGGGGCGGTTCGCGTCACCCGGCGACTTATAGATCAACTCATTTTGCCAGGGGTCCTTGAGTTCATCGCCGTTCTTGACATACGGGCCGTTCCAGTTCGACACATTGCCGGGGTTGGAGAGCAGCGCGCGCAAACCTTCCTGCGTGTTTGGGTATCGACCGGTGTCAAGTTTGTACAGGTCGAGCGGGCCCGACAGGGCGGTGAGTTTCGCCTTGGCGATACGCGATTGCACCTGTTCCTGTTTGCCAAAAATATTGGTCGCCGCCCAGGCTGCGATCAGGCCGATAATGGTCACCACAATGATGATTTCCATCAATGAGAAGCCGCGCGCGCGCGCCATGCCGGGCTTGGGGTGAAATCTGGGTGTTGTCAAATTGATTTTCATTGTGTCCTCACCGCTTGTCTAAAAAGGTAAATCCATCATGTCGAACATGGGACTCAGAATGGCAAAAATAATCACACCGATGGCCATCGCCAACCCGATGATCATCACCGGCTGCAGCAACGCCAGAGCACGTTTGATGGCGGTGGCCACTTCGCGGTCATACACATCCGCCACCTGCATCAACATCTCGTCGAGTTTGCCGGTTTCCTCACCCACCGCAATCATCTGCACGGCCAGTTTGGGAAAAACACCGGTTTCGAGCATCGGTTTGGCCATGCCACGGCCTTCCTTGAGTTCACGCGAGACGACTTCGACCGCGCCGCGAAACACCGCGTTGCCCAATGTGTCTTTCAGGATCGACAAACCGGCCAATAGTGGCACGCCGTTTTGCAGCAAGGTCGCCAGCGAGCGCGAAAATTTTGCCATTTCAACGCGGGCTGCCAATGGCCCGGCCACCGGCCAGCCGAGTATGCGGCGGTCCCATCCGGCGCGCGAAACCGGGTTTCGCCAGGAACGTTTGAGCAGCCATATCACCAGCAACAATCCCGCCACCACGATATGCCAGTTGCCGCGCAAAAATAGTCCGACCGTCAGGACAATGTCGGTAATCAACGGCAGGGTCTTGCCCGCCTGGTCAAAGATCTGTTTGAACTGCGGCACCACAAACATCAGCAAGATCGACATCGATAATGCGGCGACCACCAACAGAATCACCGGGTAAATGAGTGACGACACCACCGTCTCGCGTAGCTCTTTGGCGCGCTCCATATAGTCCGCCAGCCGCATCAACACGCCGCCGAGCGCACCGCCGGCCTCGCCGGCCCTGACCATGTTGATATAAAACCGCGAAAACACGTCGCGGTGCTGGTCGAGCGCTTTTGACAACGCCGCCCCGCCGCGCACCTCGTTGCGAATCACCTGCAACAATTCCCGCAGGCGCTCGTGTTCGCCGAGGTTGATCAGGATCTCGAGGCTGCGGTCGAGCGGCAGCCCGGCACGCAGCAACGTGGCAAGTTCGCGGGTGGTGATGGCCAGAACGTCCTGCGAAACTTGGCGCGCGGCAAACAAGGACCGCGTTACCGGCGTTGCGGCGATAACTGACCCGCCGTCGCCGGGTGCGCCGATCTCTGTGGCGCGAATCGGAATCAGGCCGAGCGACTTGATGTGAGTGATGATGGCGGCATGGGTCGCGGCGTCGAGCACGCCCTCTTGCGTCTCACCGCTGACTGTGACCGCTTTGTATTGAAACAGCGGCATTTAGCGAACGATACTTGTCAAAATGTGCGCACGTCGCACATTCAATTGTGCACACGCCGAAATCGTGCGATCAGTGGATCCGGTTGTCGCGTGATGCAACTTCATCGGCGCATTAGTCTTCACGTGTGACACGCAGGACTTCTTCGATGGTGGTGATACCGGCCACGGCTTTTTTCAGTCCGTTTTCGTAGATGGTCTCCATGCCCTGTGCAACAGCGGCGGCGCGCAGCTCGGAGGCGGTGGCGTGTTTCATCACCTGACTGCGCAACTCATCCGAGATCGGCATCACCTCCATGATGCACTCGCGGCCAAAGTACCCGGTGTGGCCGCAATGCGCGCAGCCCTTGGCGTGATGCAGCGTCACCTGCGGGGTTTTTGCATAACGGCGCAAGCCCATTTGTGTCACCACCTCTTCGACCGGCTGGTACGGCGTCTTGCAATGATTGCAAAGTCGTCGCACCAGACGTTGCGCCTGAATACCGATCACCGTTGAGGTCAGCAAATAATCTTCGACGCCCATATCCAGCAGGCGGTTGATGGTCGATGCCGCGTCGTTGGTATGAATGGTTGACAACACCAGGTGGCCGGTCAGCGCCGACTGCACGGCGATTTGCGCGGTTTCGAGATCACGAATTTCGCCAATCATGATCACGTCAGGATCCTGTCGCACAATCGAACGCAATGCGTTGGCAAAGGTGAGTTCGATTTGCGGCTTGACCTGAATCTGATTGATGCCGGGCATCTGGTATTCAACCGGATCTTCGACGGTCAAAATCTTGACGTCCGGCTGATTGAGTCGATCCAGCGCGGTGTAGAGCGTGGTGGTCTTGCCGGAGCCGGTCGGACCGGTGACCAACAAAATGCCGTGCGGCTGGCCGAGGATGTCGAGAAACACCTTCAGATTCGCGTCGTCGAATCCAAGCGCGGCGAAATTGAGGGTCACCCCGCCCTTGTCGAGAATCCGCATCACCACCGATTCACCGTGCATGGTCGGTACCGTTGATACGCGCAGGTCGATTTCCTTGCCTTGCACACGCAGCTTGATACGGCCGTCCTGTGGCAGGCGCCGTTCGGCGATGTCGAGGTTTGCCATGATTTTCACACGCGAAATCACCGCCGCCGACAAACGTCGCGGCGGCGATTCGGTTTCGTGCAGCACGCCGTCAATCCGGTAACGCACAATCAAGCGGTTTTCAAACGGCTCAATATGAATGTCCGATGCGCGCCGCTCGAGCGCGTGGTTGATCACCAGATTGACCAGCCGGATCACCGGCGCCTCGGAGGCGAGATCTTTCAGGTGCTCGATGTCGCCGAATTCCTGCTCTTCGTCGCGCGTAGAAATGTTATCGACAATCTGGCCCATGGATGATTTGCCGGCGCCGTACAAACGCTCGTAGACGGCATCAAAATCATTGGCGGCCATCAGTTTCGTCTGCACCTGTTTGCCGGTGGCGGCGGCGAACGCCTGTACGGTAAACGTGTCTTGCGGGTCGACCATGCCGAGCACCACCTCGCCGTCTGATTCCGATACCGGAATGGCGCGCGCCTCTTGGATAAAGCGCGGTGAAACGGATTCCTCCATCACCGGCAATTCGGGAAACTCGCTGGCATCAACAATCGTCCAGCCACGTTGCTCGGCCAATACCGCAGCCAAGTGCCGGTGTGACAGCATACCCATGCGCGTGAGGATCGCGCCGAGTTTCTCACGACTACCGGTTAATCGTGCCGTCTCCTGCACCTTCAGCGCGCGATCAAGATTGGCGGCTTCGAGTTTGCCGCGCGCGCACAACAACTCGCCGAGGCGGGTCGGGGTGGCCGGGTTCGGTGATGCGGCTTGGTTGACCTCGGATTGGCTGATGCTATCTGTCATGTCATGCGGCTTGTTGAGACGGGAATGCCCATTAAATCAGTATAGCAGCGGGGTGATTTCAGTCGATCGGATTGCTGTCGTCCGGCAGCGACGTCAGGCCGGTTTTCCGTAACCGGATGTGTCCGTCCGCCGCAGCCGGCGGGATTATTCGCCTGTTGACAGTGCAGTGAGCAACATTTCAACAAATTGCGACAGCACCGCCGGGGTGGCGTAATGCGCCGCCACATGCGCGCGCGCCTGTCGGGCAATTTGCTGTCGGGCCCCGGGTTCGTCGATCAATTTTTCGATGGCGGTGGACCATGCTGCAATGTTGTCGTCGGCAAACACGCCGGTTTGGTGTTCGACCACGTGTGACAGATACGGTTCGGTGCGCGAATAAACACCAACCGCACCACAGGCGGAAATTTCAAGGAACTTGTTGGGGCATTTGGACGCTTCAAATCGGGTGTGACCGACGGGTGCCACCAGAATGTCGGGGCGGGCGCTGGTCACCCTGGCGGCATAGGCCTCGTAATTAAACTGGTATGGCGCGAATTTGACGCGGCCCGGGGGCAGTGTGGAGAACTCTGCCGGCAGCGCATTTGACATGACAAAAATCGTCACGTCAGCACGTCGCGTCGCCAGATCAACCAGCGCGTCAAAGGCGATCATGTTCTTGCGCAGGCTGCCGACATAGCCAATGACCGTATTGCCCTCGGCAATTGGGGCGTTGCGGGCGGGAAACATATCCAGATCAACATTGGTTGGTAATGTCACCAAGCGTCTGGCAAACAGCTTCAGGTCCTCTGCCAGGGGTGCGCTGTAGGTCAGCGTCGTATCGGCGCACTTCACACAGCGGATGAAATTTTCGTACGGTGGTTTGCCGGGCGCAAAAATATCGGCGTAATCGTTCCATTCGCGACCCAGCCAAAACCAGTTGTCGTCGAGCATATAAAGCGTGCGAATTTGCCGCTCCGCGCAAGCCTCGATCATCGCCACGCCGTTGTCCGACCGCACCCGGCTGAAAATCACCAAATCGCATCCGGAAATGTCGTCAAAGGTGGCACGTTCGTCGAGAATGCAGCGCCAGGTCAGGACATTCCAGTCACGCATTAACGCAAAATAATTAAAAAAGCACAGTTGGTTGTGCGCCGGCTCATTCACGCCGCCAAGCACCACAATGTTGAGCGGACGTTTTTTTTGCCAAACCAATTTCAACAACCGTGTGCGTAATGTATCTGGTAAAAGCCGCCAGGCGGCGCTTTGGATCTGGTTGACGGCGTCGTCGGCAGGCGCCGTCTTTTGTTGTTCATCCTGCCGAAGCGGTAAGCAGCGGCCGCGTTCACCACCGAGTCGCATCATTGTTCGCAGATTGGCATCAACCGGTTCACCCAGCAGCTTGGCGAAGTCAAAATGGTGCCAGGACGTGGCGGCTACCGGTTGCAATGGCAGCGATAGGATGTCGTGTTGTCGTGCCGCACGCAGGGTAAATTCCCACCACCACATGCGCTGCAGGGCCGGCGCTTCGCTGAATCTGCCGAGCGTACGGATGAGGGTAAGCGAAATCACGCAATTACTCATCGGTACCAAATCGAGCATTTGCAGCCACGCGTGAGGATAGGCGCTCGAAAACGGATCGTCCTGATGCACCAGAAACGATTCGTTCCCTGACGAACGGGTTTCGCCAGGGCCGCGATATCCTGCTGCGATCGAGGCGCCATTCTCGCGCACGCCGTTTGTTAGATCGCGATGATTCGCGTACCAGGTGCTGACTTCACAACCAATGGTGACAATGCCAAAATGTTCGGTTGCAACCAGATCAAGCGCGCGGTTTACCATCATACCGGGCAGGTGGGTGGTGACGGGCAAATGCAAAAACGTCGCGCGCGCGATGGTTGACGTCAGGTCAACTTTCGCATCCAGCCAGTCACGCCATTCGGGGCCATCGACCACCACAATGATTTGTCCGTTGGCGGTATCGCGTTCGGAAAAATAGCGTAACCCGATCAATGTCGTTGCAGCAGACCCGCCGAGCGTCGCAACATCTCCCACCAGCAGCACAATGGTGGTCAGCGATGGTCCGGGCAGATTCATACGGCTAATCCGCCGCGGGCATCACCGAGCGGCCCAGGGCGTGGTTCTTGTAACTGTTAACGACGGCGGCGGTCGGACCATCTTCCATCACGCGGCCATGATCCATCCAAATAGTACGATTGCAGTATTCACCGAGCAAGTCCAGGCTGTGTGAGGAGAACACCAGAATCTTGCCCTGATCCATAAATTCGCGCATGCGCACATTGGCTTTTTCAGTGAACGCCAGATCACCGGCACCCATCACCTCGTCGAGCAGCAAAATTTCCGGGTTTACCGACGTCGACACGGCAAACGCAAGCCTGACAAACATACCCGATGAATAGGTACGCACCGGATAGTCGAGAAACTTGCCGAGTTCGGAAAATTCAGCGATCTCGGGCAAACGCTCCTCGATTTCGGCCGGTGACATGCCGAGTAACATGCCGCGAATGCGGATATTTTCCCAACCCGAACGGTTGTATTCGAAGCCGGTGGCAAATTCGAACAACGGACACACGTGGCCGACCGTTTCCGCCTTACCCGAGGTTGGCGGATAAATGCCCGCCATCACCTTGAGCAGGGTGGATTTGCCGGCACCATTGTGACCGATCAAACCGACCCGCTCACCCGCACGCACTTCGAGCGTGACGTCTTTCACCGCCTCGATGATGTTGCTTTTCCGTGTGGCGCGATGTCGCAGCCCGGCCAGAAAACCCTTGAGCGTGTGGCCGTCGGCGGCGGTGCTGACGTCAAACCGCACGCCGACGTTGGTAAGCGAAATGCGCGTCTTGTTCATAGAATATAGACGATCCGTTTGTCCAGCCGGCCGGCGACAAATAGTGCAATCAACAGCAGCAGAAACAAATAAATGCCGGAAGCGTAATAGACCTCTGACGGCGCAGCCTCGAGCATGGTCAGCGGATGGCGTACCACCTCGATCAAATAATAAAGCGGGTTAAATTTGTAGACAAAATCGAGCCCGCGTTCCTTGAGCGTGCCGATGGTGAAAAATACCGGCGTGACAAAAAACAGAACCTGCAGCAATGCGGTCATGCCGTGCGGCAAATCCCGAAAACGCGCCGACGCATACGCCATGATGGTCGCGTGCAAATAGGTTGCCAGCAACAAGATCAGCAGGCCGGGAAACACCCATAACATGCCGGCACCGAACGGGCGGTTGAGAAACAACATTACCAGGAAGAAGATGCCGACACCGATCACAAACGGCACACTCGCATTGACAATCACGCGCAGCACATAAATTTGTTTCGGGTAGGTAAATTGTTTGATGTAGCCCTCGGCAAACACAAAGGCGTTGCCGCCGTCGGTGATGGTTTGGGCAAGGTAGGTCCAGACGACAAATCCAATCGCCAGAAACGGCAAATAGATGTCGAGCTTCTGGTTGAACAGCGTCCCGTAAATCAAACCAATGCCGCCAATCCACAGCGCCAAATTCAGCAGTATCCAGGTCGGGCCAACCACCGACTTGGCAAATTTGTTTCGCACGTCCGCCATGCCCAGGTGCCACCATACCCGCCAGTTGCGCAGCGCAATAAGATTGTCCCTGCCGAGTTTGACAAAGGTGCTCATGACGGTTTTTTCATTTCCATCATGACCATACCGGATGCAGGGTCCGTGGCCGGCGCGGCAAACACGGCAAAACCAACTGACGCATACAAGCGAATCGCCCGCGCATTATCGGCAAACACCTCAAGATAGAGGCGTGAGAGCGATAGCTCGCGAAAGGCGAAATGGGTCAATGCAATGATGGCGGCGCGGATAAAACCCTTGCCGGATGCATTTGGCGCGGCGATAAAGCGGCCGACTTCCGCCTCGCCGATTTCACGATCGATGTGATAAATCGACACCTGCCCGACCGGTTGGCCGGTTTGTTGGTCTTCAACCACAAACACCAACACATCATCGACCAGTTGTTGTTCTTCAAACCATGCAACGTGGGTTGCCATGTCGATTTCTGTCGACTGTCTGAACCAGCGGCGCACGTCCTCACGATTGCGCCAGGCCAGCGTCATGGGCAGATCATCGGCCGTCAGCATGCGCAAACGAACCGGTCCGCCGGCAATGGTGGTGTTGGTCGGCTTCATCGTTGTGCGTGTGCAATCACGGCCTGAACAACCCGGTCAACGTCGGCATCGGTCATGCGCAAATGCAATGGCAGGGAAATAATCTCGTCTGACGCCAGTCGTGCCGCCGGGCAGGTGCCGTCGCCATAGGCAAACATGCGATACAGGGTGTTGTCACGATAATGCACGCCCGGAAAGATGCCGTCGTCATTCAGCCGCGTCATGAGATCGTCGCGATTATTGACACGTATCTGAAACAAGTGGGTGGCCGATTGGCAATCGGCAGCCACCGGAATGGTGCGAATATGTGCATGCGCGGCAAATCCGTTGCGGTATTGTTGCGCAATGGCGCGCCGGCGGTTGTTATCATCATCAAGGTACTTCAGCTGCACCAGCGCAATCGCCGCCATGATCGAGTTGCCATGGTATTTGTAGCCGACAAATTCAACGTCGTATTTCCATTTGTAGTTGCCTTGCGCGGCGGTCCGTGCATAGGTGTCTTTGTTTATGCCGAGCCAAGTTAATTTGCGCGCGAGTTCGTCGTCAGCGGCGTCGTGAAAGCAGATCATGCCGGCGTCGGCCGTGGGCAGGTTCTTGACCGCCTGATAACTGAACACGGTGGCGTCGGCGTCAAAGCCAACGTGGCGCTGTTCGGCGCCCTGTTTGGTGCCCGCCATGTGTGCCGCGTCGAGAATCATCGCCAGTCCGCGCTCACGACACAATTTCAACACTGCCGCGTACTGACCCGGGTTGCCGCCCATGCCAACAAACATGACGGCGCGGGTTTTGGGCGTGATCTTTTTTTCAATGTCCGCAGGATCCAGGCACAACGACGCGTCAACATCAGCAAACACCGGCTTCATGTTGGCGTACAAAATGGTGTGGCTGTCCGACACAAAGGTCAACGGTGTGGTGATGATTTCGTCACCGTCTGCCCAGCCGTGTTTGCGTTTCAGCACTTCCACCGCCAGATGCAGGCCGACCGTCGCCGAATTCAGGAAGTGGGCGTGTGGCAGGCCGGTGTACGCCCTCCATGCCGCTTCAAATGCCACCGTTTTATAGCCGAGGCCGGTCCAGCCCTTTTCGAGACACTCGCGAATTTCAGCGAGACACTCATCGACATGAAACGTCGGCACAAATAACTGGACCGGTGCTGCCGCGGCCACCGCTGCGGGTGGCTCAATCAAACTGTTGCGCTCGTCAAGGCAGTCGCGCAGTTGTGATTGCCAGTCACGCATTTGAATGCCGGCCGCGGTGAGTTTGTCGTGCGACAACACAGAATATGCGGGGCGTTTGGCCGGCGCGTTGTATTGCGCCGTGGTGATGGCCTCAACCTGTTTGACGCGCCGCAGGGGATCG
>JANOEV010000494.1:0-4111 GCA_031413695.1 Burkholderiales bacterium | reverse complement strand
GCGAGTGGCCCACCGACGGCCGCCTCCGGTGCGACATGCACCACACAGCTGCCAAAATGGGTACCGCTCATACGCGCGTCGGAAATCCGCAACATATCGCGCACGCCCTGCTGCAACAACTTTTTCGGAATTGGCAGGTTGACCCACTCCGGCATGCCGGGTGCGCCGACCGGGCCACCGTGTTTTAGCACCAGCACGGTGTTTTCATCGACGACCAAATCGGGCTGATGAATCGCCGCCATCATGTCAGCATTTGATTCGAATACCAACGCCGGTCCGCGATGCTTAAAAAATTTTGCACTGGCGGCAGATGGCTTGATCACGGCACCATCGGGACACAGATTGCCGCGCAACACCGCCAGCGCGGCACCCGCCGACACCGGTCTATCCAGGGGACGAATCACCTCCGGATCGAGGTTTTGTGCGCCGGCGATATTGTCGCCCAGCGTTTTGCCGGTGACCGTGAGTGCGTCAAGCGACAGATATTCGCGAATCTCATTGAGCAGCGCGGGCAAACCACCGGCGAAGAAAAAGTCTTCCATCAACTTGTCGCCGGACGGAAATAAATTCGCCAGTACCGGAATTTTGCCGGCCACCTTGTCCATGTCGTCGAGTGTTAATTCAATACCAGCGCGCCCGGCCATGGCAATGGTGTGTACGGCGGCGTTGGTCGAACCGCCCAGTGCCATATAAGTCGCCAATGCATTGTCGAACGATGCGCGCGTCAAAAAGCGTGACGGCTTCAAGTCTTCCCACACCATGTCGACAATACGCCGCCCGGACGCCGACGCCATACGCACGTGATTGGCGTCCATGGCCGGAACGCTGGTGGCGCCCGGCAAGGTGAACCCCATTGCTTCGGCCATCGCTGTCATGGTACTCGCGGTCCCCATGGTGTTGCAGGTGCCCGGCGAGCGGGTCATCTTTGCTTCGAGCTCGATCCATTCAATCGGCTGGATATTGCCGGCGACGTACTCGTCAAAAAATTTCTTGGTGTGGGTGCCGGCACCAACCGTTTTGCCGCGATGGCGGTCGTTGAGCATCGGTCCCGCCGGACAATAGATCGCCGGTATATCCATGCTGATGGCACCCATTAGCAGGCCGGGCGTGGTTTTGTCGCAACCGCCGATCAGCACCGCGCCGTCAATCGGATGCGAGCGCAACAACTCCTCGCATTCCATCGCGAGCAAATTGCGATACAACATGGTGGTCGGCTTGACCATCACTTCGCCTAGCGACAATGCCGGCAATTCGAACGGAAATCCGCCCGCCTGCAAGATGCCACGCCGGACCGACTCGGCGCGTTCGCGCAAATGTGCGTGACACGGCGACAAATCACTCCATGTATTGATGATGGCAATAATCGGGCGCCCCATAAACTCTTCGCGTGCAAGCCCGCGTTGCTGCAGGCGTTGCCGGTGCGCGAACGAACGCATATCGTCCGGCGCAAGCCAGCGCTGGCTGCGGAGCGACTCCAAGGTGCGGCGTTTGGGGGCGTTTGACACGTGGGCGGGGATCAAATAAAAGTTTTGGATGCGTCACAAAACAAACGCGGTACCCAGTGTACAACGGGTACCGCGTCTGTCACGCTTGATTGCAACTGCCGCGTGCTGATAACAGTCAGAGACGCGAATGGTTCAGCATCGATATGTCGTGGCAGTGATAAGCAGCTGGTGCCGGTTTAAAAATCGTAACGAACGTTTACACCGTAGTAACGTTTGTCGTCACGCGGTGGGTTGCGCTGTGTGTTCGCACCCGGCGCCAAATTCTGGGCATACGACTTGTCGGCCAAATTTCTGCCCACCAGCGTCACCCGCCAGCCGCTCCCGACATCAGCCAGCGAAACGGAGGCATTGAAGATTCCGTAAGAAGGTTGAATGGTATTCGTCGATGTGGAAAGGTCGAATTGCGTTGCACTCTGCCATGTGTAGTCAGTCGCAAATGCCACCAAATAGCCGGCAACGTCAGTGCGGTAATTGGCGCGCACGACCCCTTTCTGCTTGGGCGCACCCGGCAATTGTGTGCCACTTGGAATGGTGCAAGTCGCGCCCACGGGGCAATTAAAACGATCTACCACTGCCTTTGTATCAGCATAAGCCGCCGAGATTGAAAAATCGCGGCTCAGTTTTGCCTCGATGTCGAGTTCAAAACCCTTGGTCGAGACATCACCGGCGTTGATAAAGCGCGTGACGATTGTGCCACCAACCAAGTCGGGAAAATTCGCTTGGTAACCTTCGTACTTGGTATCAAAGATCGCCACATTCAAACGCAGCCGGTTATCAACCAGCGTGGACTTCAAGCCGAGTTCAAAGCCCTTGGACTTTTCCGGTGCAAGTGCGATATCAGCAACAGGTTGCATATTAAAGAACGCATTGTAGGCCGGCCCCTTGTAGCCCTTCGAGTAAGTGGCATATACGCTGACTTCTTTGGAGATATCCCACTGCGGCCCGATACGACCGGACACGCCATTTTGTGAGGTGGATCCGGCGACTGGTGTGCGGGTTGGGTTAACACCGCCGGTCGCGACTGTTACCGTTGATACCCGGCCATGGTAGTACGACAGGTCATCCTTCGAGTGACGCAAGCCCAGAATGCCGCGGAAGTCCTTGGCAAAATTCCAGGTGCTTTCACCAAAAAACGACGTGCTTTTCAGATCGGTACCGTAGTTTGCGACACCATTGTCATTCAGGAACGTTGCGCAGGGCGTCAGGCCGTTGGCGAGGGTGGTTCCATTGGTGGCGCAACGGGTGACATCGCGTCGATATGTTTCGTCGGTCTTGTTGGTGAAATAAAAGAAGCCGGCAACATAATCAACAAAGCTACCTTTGTTTGACGCCCAACGAAACTCCTGCGAACTCTGTTTGGAATCCAGTTCGCCACGGTCGGCCTGACCGATTTGCTGCACGTAGACCGTGCTGTTGGCGTCCAAATCCTGAATCTGGGTGTTTTTCCATTGACGGAACGCGGTGATCGAGGTCAAGGTACCAGTGGCGAAGTTGACGTCAACCTGCCCTGACACGCCGCTATTTTTATCGTTGACCCGCTCCTTGGTGTTGGTGTTCACCTCACGATTTTCAAACCCGGCAACCACCGGGAACACGGCCGCCGTCAATGGCGCTGTCGTGGTTCGCACAAAAGTACCGCGGATACCGGTATCGTCGGCCTTGGCGTAATCGGCAATGAGTCGGATGGTCACATCCTTGTTCGGCGTGAATTCGAGCTTGCCGCGCACACCCTGGCGATCGTAGCCATTGACGGTTTCGTTCAGGAACACATTCTTGACGTTACCGTCGTATTTGCCGGCAAATACCGCAATCGAGCCGCCCGAGGCGCCTGGCACCAAGGGGCCGGCGACACCAATCCGCAGCCGTGTTTCTTTTTTGTCGTAATAACCAAAATCGACATAACCCTCGGTTGCCTTGGGGATCGCCTTGGAAACGATATTAATCACACCCGCGGAGGCATTTTTGCCGAACAACGTGCCTTGCGGTCCGCGCAGCACCTCGAGGCGCTCCACTTCCATCAAATCGAGCGTTGCCATGCCGGGACGGGCCAGCACCACGCCGTCAACAACGGTTGACACAGTCGGCTCGACGCCGGGCGAGGTTGAAATCGTGCCCACACCGCGGATAAAAAGCGAAGTGTCCTTGTTCGACGCGTTGCTGCGAAAGTTCACCGTCGGTAACTGCTGAACAATGCTGGATACGTTATTGAGATTCGCCTTTTCAAGGTCATCACCGCTGACCACTGAGACGGCTACCGGAACCGACTGCAACGACTCGGAGCGTTTTGTTGCGGTGACAACAATTGTTTCCAATTTATCGTCGTCCTTTTTCGGGTCGGACTTGGCCGCTTGTTGCGCCATCGCCTGACCGGAAATCATGGCACCGGCGACCAACAACGACAACAACTTGGGGGAAAATTGCTGACGGGACGCGTGCGCATTCACTTTATGATTCGATTTCATCGATTTCTCCTCGCGGTACTTCGTTATGGATATTAGAAACCTTGGCGTCTTATTTTTAGACCATGCTGGATGCTAGTAACTCGCCACATTAAAGTCAAGCAAGTCATCTAAATGAGTTGTATGGGTGCCAACTTTGCGGCAGTG
>JANOEV010000493.1:0-9445 GCA_031413695.1 Burkholderiales bacterium | reverse complement strand
GGAGGCGCATTATTGGTCGGCAATAGTATCGCGGTCTCGCTGGGCGCCGCGCTGAACAAGCCTGTTGTTGGCATCCATCACCTCGAGGGTCATTTGCTTTCGCCACTTTTGATTGAACCAAGACCAGCCTTTCCGTTTGTTGCGTTACTCGTGTCAGGTGGGCACACGCAATTGATGGCTGTGCGCGGCGTCGGCGATTATCAGTTGCTCGGCGAAACCGTTGATGACGCAGCCGGTGAGGCATTCGACAAAACGGCGTCGTTACTTGGGCTGGGTTATCCGGGAGGCGCCACTCTTTCCAAGCTTGCCGAACGCGGCAACGCAAACACTTACAAGTTACCGCGTCCAATGCTTAATTCTGGCGACCTTGAATTTAGTTTTAGTGGTTTAAAAACAGCCGTTTTGCTTCTTACCAAGAATTTGAAGTCAATCAGCGGCGGGTTAGCCGAGCAACAGCGCGCTGATGTCGCCGCAAGCTTCGAAGCCGCAATCGCAGACGTATTGACTGCGAAAACAATGACGGCACTTGCACGAACCAATATGCAACGCGTTGTTGTTGCCGGTGGCGTTGGGGCTAATCGCCGTTTGCGCGCGATGTTGACCAGCACCGCCAACGCAGTAGGGGCCGAGGTGTTCTATCCGCCTTTGGCATTGTGTACCGACAATGGCGCAATGATTGCGTTTGCCACCGCAATGCGGTTCATGCACGGCGTCGAACCCATGCCCTTTGAAAACGGGGCTTTCGGGATCAAACCGCGATGGTCCTTGACTGATTTGGTGCGAACTTGGCCCGCGTAGCAGCGAGAATAACTGTGACGCGTCCGGCTGGCTAATCCGGTGACCCGCGCCGGTACTTTTCTTCGGCGATTTTTAACCGCTCCTCGGCATTTTTCACCGCCTCTTCCAAGCCCGCGATGCGTGCATGGTATTCGGGCAGGCGAAGAACCGAATTACCTTCTTTCCGAACGACGATGCGGGTCTCGCCTTTGATCGGATCGCGCCCGCTTTCCAGGTCCTTCTTTGCCTTTGCGACCCCCTCTTCGGCTGTCTCAACCTCTTTTGCCAATTTGGCACGCGCCGCCGCACGCGCATCACCGCGCGCCTTGATGTCGGCGAATTTTTGCTCTTTGCCGCTGCTATCCTTGGTTTGTAACTTGATGATGTTGACGTCCTTATCGACCACGACTTTCGATGCTTTTTCACCTTCTTTTGGCGGCTTGTCGGAGTAGGTTACCTTGCCATCCTTATCAACCTGCTTGAATAGCGTTTGGCTATTGGCGGCGGTTGCGAATGCAAAAAGTGCCGCCGCCAATATCAGCGCAATGCGATGATCAAACATGTTCCACCTCTTCGGATTGTCCAACTTTATGGCGGCCAGATGCGCATAGATGACACGCCGGATCCTTGCGATAGCGTACGACACGCCAATTCATGGTGCGTGCATCAAACATTTGCAGCCGCCCGGTTGTTTCCTCATTTGGCGGTTCGCCACCCGACGCGCCGCCGGTCAACATCTGAATGGCGCAGGCTGCCTGCATTGCGCCAATCACACCAACCAATGGTGCAAATACGCCCATGATGGCACAACGCTCCTCATCGACCTCATTGTCTTCCGGGAACAGGCATGCATAACACGGACCACCATGCCGCCTGAAATCAAATCCGGTCAGCTGCCCGTCGAAGCGGATTGCCGCGCCGGATACAAGCGCTTTACCACCTCGATAACAGACGCGATTGATGGCGTGCCGGGTCAGGAAATTGTCTGTGCAATCGAGCACAACGTCGGCTGATTGGACCAACATTTGAAGGGTAGCCTCATCAACCCGCGAGGCGACAGTCTCAACAATAACGGTCGAATTGATTTCGGCGATTGTCCGTTTGGCGGACAGCGCCTTATTCATGCCGATGGTCGACTCCCGATGAATCACCTGTCTTTGCAAGTTGGTGAGATCAACGACGTCTCCATCGGCGACGATGAGGCGGCCGACACCGGCAGAGGCAAGATACATCAGGCAGGCGGAACCCAAGCCGCCGGCGCCGACGACCAGCGCCGTTGCAGCGTCCAGTTTCGCCTGCGCCTCCAGACCAAAGGGCTCCAGAAGGATATGCCTTGAATAGCGAAGCAGTTTGGTGTCGTCCAAAGCGATTCCCTGGCCGGCAATTGCAGGCTCTATTTTGTCGCGACGGGCTTGGCCTCTGTTGACTTGGCTGAGGCAATTGTTGCGACCGGCTTGCCTGCGGCGGTCATGGCCAGCCATGCCTTAGGATTGGCGGCGACTGCCTGCCCATTAAAGTGATTCAGCGCCTGCTGCAAAACAAAATCGATCGGCCTTCCGTCGGCGCCCATCCGCGGTTTGTATTCAACCGGCTTGTCATCATCCTTGCGCGATGCAGCCAATGCCGCACGTTTGTCTTCGCTCATCTCTTCGGCAGGCGCGTTCTTGATCGCCTCTATCGCCTTTTGTTCTTCGTCAGTCGTCAGATGTCGTTCAAGATCTGCTTCGCGCATCACCAATCGCTGCGAACCATCATCGACCTGTTTGTCGGGTGAAATACCCTTGGCTTGAATGGAGCGGCCGGCGGGCGTGAAATAACGTGCCGTCGTCAACTTGATGGCGGTGTTTTCGCTGATCGGGAGGATTGTCTGCACAGAGCCTTTGCCAAATGTCTGTGTACCCATGATGATCGCGCGCTTATGATCCTGTAATGCGCCGGCAACAATTTCTGAGGCCGACGCACTGCCGTTATTGACCAATACGATCAAAGGAACTGTTTTTGCTGCCGGATTAAGCTTGGCCAATATATCTTCCTTGCCACCCCGCCGCTGGTAGTCTTCCTTCTTGGCATACAGACGCATTCTGGCATCCTCAATGCGTCCTTCGGTATAAACCACCAGCGCGTCTTTTGGCAGAAATGCCGCGGATACGGCGACGGAAGCCTCGAGTACACCACCCGGGTCATTACGCAAATCAAGAATCATGCCCTTTACCTGGCCGTTGTTCTGCTTATAGGCGTCATTGATCGCGCGCACCATCTTTTCAGCGGTGGCCTGTTCAAACTGGGTGAGTCGAATGTAGGCGATACCAGGTTCCAGCTGGCGACTGCGCACACTCTGAATTTCGATCACAGCACGTTTGACGTTAAACACCAACTCCTTCGACTCGCCGCGACGCAGGATCGTCAACACCGCCTCGGTACCCGCCTCCCCGCGCATCCGCTTGACCGCCTCGGTCAGCGAAACACCGCGCAAGTTGGTCTGATTGACCTTGATAATGTAATCACCCGATTTGATTCCCGCTTTGTAAGCGGGCGTGTCGTCAATCGGTGAGATCACCTTGACAAAACCATCTTCGCTGCCGACCTCGATGCCCAATCCGCCAAATTTTCCACTGGTTGCACTTTGCATTTCTTTGTAGGCATCGGCATCAAGAAATGCCGAATGTGGATCAAGGCCGTTGAGCATGCCGTTGATTGCCTCTTTGATCAGGCGCTTGTCGTCAACCTCTTCAACATAGCCGGCCTTCACACGGCCAAACACTTCGGAAAGCATCCGCACTTCTTCAATTGGAAGGTTTAGCATGGTCGATTGCCGCTCTGCAACCGCCGAAAAATGCAACGAAAGCGAAACGCCCAAAACGGCACCCAAACCGATCAGTCCGGCGGCCTTCATTTTGGTGCCAAATTTCGGCGGCACTGACGATTGGCCAGATTCTGGCCCGTTTGGCTTTTGCATTTTCAACTCTCAGATTTCAACGTTCATGGTTTTCCGACCCAGCGCATCGGATCAAAGGGCTTTCCGTCGCGCCGCAATTCAAAATATACACCCGATTCCAACGCGCCACCGGTCGATCCGACCGACGCAATTGGCTCGCCGGCAGACGTATTTTCGCCGACTAGTTTCGCCAAGCTTTCGTTATGTCCGTACAGACTTAGATAGCCGGCGCCGTGATCAACAATCACCAAATTTCCGTACCCACGCAACCAATCGGCATAAACAACCCGCCCGTCTGCCACCGCCCGAACCAGCTGGCCGTCCGTGGCCCGAATAAACAGCCCCTTCCACGTAACGCCGCCTTCCTCCCTTTGGGCACCAAATCGCCCGGCAAGTTCACCACGAACCGGCAACTTTAGTTTGCCTTGGAGGGTTGCAAAGGCGCGTCCGACGAATCCGCTATCGACCACCTCATTTACGGCCTCTCCCGGCTTGCGGATGTTTGGCGCGTCCTGATTGCGTTCGCCGCGCTTTGCGGCCTCACCCGGCAACCGCGGTTTAGGCGTCACTTTGCGGGCGAGCTCAATCGCGAGCTGTTCGACTAACCGGGTCAGGCGATTTTCGTCACGCTTTAGTCGGCCGACTTCACGTTTGTTCTTTGTAATATCGGCGCGAATACGATCCAGCACCTTTTGCCGGCTGATCCGCTCTGAAACGAGTATTGCACGAGCCTTTTTCTGTTCATCGGCATTTGCAACGAGTTGTTTTTGTTTGTCACGTGCCTCTGCATCGAGCGCGGCAAGCGCGATGACACTCTTTTTCAAACGCTCAATAGTTACCATGCGGGTACGGGTCACATATCCCAGATAAGCAAGCCGCCGCTCAACTGCCGACACATCCTGTCCCCCAAGCATCAGACGCATGGCGTCGGTATTGCCAAAGATGTACTGGTGCCGAATCAAGCTATCGCGCAACGATTCTTCGCGGCCAATCCCAGCGCGGGTGTCGCGAATGCGCCGCTCAATATCCGCCAACTCGCTGCCAATACCCGACTGACTCTTGGTCAGCGCGGCCAAACGCTGGTTAACTTCAGAAATTGCCTTTTCGGAGGTTTTGAGCTGGTCTGCAACCTCGCTGCGCGACTCCTCGCTCTTGGTCAGGTCTTGATTAAGCCGTTCAATACGTCCCCGCAGATCGTCAAGCGCCTGCTTTTTCTCAGCGCCGCTATTTTCAACTGCACGCGCGTGCACGACTGACAGCGAACACAGCAGTATTGACAGGGCGGTCGCACAAAAAACATCTGGGGAAAAACGCCAGCCAACCCGTTTGGTTCGATTGACAACGTCAGGCAAGCGGCGCACCTTCGATCAATAGCGGTCGACCCATCTACGTTTGCCCTTGGGCGGCCACCGCGGCGGCAGCGGCAGCGACAGCCGCCTGATCGCCAAGATAGTAACTACGGATCGGCCGCAGATCATCGGTCAATTCATAAACCAGCGGGACCGCGGTCGGGATGTTGAGATTGACAATTGCCTCATCCGAGACATGATCCAAATGCTTTATCAGGGCCCGAATCGTGTTGCCATGTGCGACCACAATGACCCGCTTACCCGCACGAATCTGCGGTGCAATCTCGATTTGCCAGAATGGCACAACACGATCGACGGTATCCTTCAAGCATTCCGTTTGTGGCAGCTCCTCGGGCAATAAATCTGCGTAACGGATGTCCCTTGACGGGTGTCCGGGATCATTCAGCTCAAGCGGCGGCGGCGGCGTGTCATAGCTCCGTCGCCAAACCAATACCTGCGCTTCGCCAAACTTCTTGGCTGTCTCTGACTTGTTTAAACCCTGCAAAGCGCCGTAGTGGCGTTCGTTCAAGCGCCAGTGCTTGATGACCGGCGTCCAGCAGCGATCCAGGGTCGTTTGCGTGATCCAAAGGGTACGAATTGCCCGTTTCAGGAGCGAGGTGTAGGCAAGATCAAACTCATAGCCCTCTGCATTCAGCGTCGCACCGGCATGATTTGCCTCAGCCACCCCCTTTTCGCTGAGATCGACGTCTACCCAACCGGTGAATCGGTTTTCCTGATTCCACTGTGATTCGCCATGACGCATCAACACTAGTTTTTTCATTTTTTTCAATTCCTGCGGGTTTTTGCGGACCTTTTCGCTTGTTTTTATGGTTCTGATGCAATATCAGGCTGGTACAAGCGTGCCGGACGGCATCGGCAATTCAATGCAAAGTGGTAGAATCTAGAGTTTACGTGATGCGACCGCCCAATTGAATGTGGCGTGTGCGCCACCCTGCGATACAACCAAGATACAACGCAAATTATTGACAAATACATGACCGAATTTCTCACCCAGAATATTATGCTCGTAAGCCTGTTTATTGCGAGTGGCGTCATGCTGCTTTGGCCCAGTATCGCCAAATCGATTGGTGGCGCCAAGGAGCTTGGCACCTTTGAGGCAACCAGGCTGATGAACACGGGCGACGCTTTGGTGCTCGACATCCGTGATAACGGCGAATTCAGCGGCGGACGCATTCCCAAATCCAAAAATGTGCCGCTGGCCGAGCTGGACAAACGCATTGACGACTTTGCCAGATTCAAGGACAAGCCGGTCATTGTCACCTGCCGAAGCAATGGTCGCGCGGGCGCGGCCGTGCGATTGTTGAAGGCCAAGGGCTTTAATGACGTTTACCAACTTGCGGGCGGATTTGCAGCGTGGCAACAGGCCAGCTTGCCCGTTGAAAGGTAGGATCGACATGACTGCCGGTGCAAAAGTTACGATGTACTCCACTGCGGTTTGCCCCTTCTGCCAGATGGCCGAGCGGTTGTTGAAGGCCAAAGGTGTTGTTGAAATCGACAAAATCCGTATTGACCTTGACCCGGTCAAGCGCAACGAGATGATGGAAAAGACCCAACGACGCACAGTCCCGCAAATCTATATCGGCGCGACCCACGTTGGCGGTTTTGACGATCTGGCCGCACTCGACAAGGCTGGCAGACTCGAATCAATGCTTGCCGCAACAGTTTGACCAAAGCGGCCGGACGACGCCTGGCAATCAATTTTTATTGTTTGATTTACGTAATAATTTAAGGAAAAGTAAAATGACCGACGCACTCGACACAACCGCAGCAGCCGCACCGGAAGCCCAGGACAATCAACCGCTTTACAACATTGAAAAAATCTACGTCAAAGATCTTTCTGTTGAAGTGCCGAACGCCCCGGCGATTTTTTTGGAACGCGAGGCGCCACAAGTTGATGTTCAATTGCACCACGCTTCAAAATCCGTTGACGACGGTATTTATCAGACTGAATTGACGATTACCGTCACCGCTAAAATCGGTGAAAAGACGATGTTCTTGGCTGAAGCCAATCAGGCTGGGATTTTCCAGATTCGCAATGTACCTAATCAGGATTTGGATGCAATTTTGGGCATCGGCAATCCAAACATCCTGTACCCCTATGCACGCGAGACCATTTCCGACGCCATCACCCGAGCTGGTTTTCCACCTGTATTGCTGAACCCGGTCAATTTTGAGGCGTTGTATCAGGCCCAGAAGGCACAAGAGTCGCAGGCCGCCACCCAGCAGCCGGCAATTGCGACCGCAACGCATTAATTCGTACGCCGGTCATATGATCAGCATCCCGACGTTTCAATTTTCGTCGACAAACGCCGCAGCGAAAGCTGCGGCGTTTTCGTTTGCGGCGTCTGCGTTATTCGCCGGCGCGCAGGCACCGGCAGCAGAAAAGTCGGCCGGTCCGACCGTTGCCAACAAGTCCCCAGTCGGTTCGCCCGCGAACGGTAGCGCGCCTGTGCCGGTTGTACAGACGCTGCCGCCGGCGCCGGCACCGCCTCAAAAGTCATTTGTCAGCATCGGCGACCGCCCCGCAGTGTTATTTGATGCGCCTTCGAATCGCGCAAACAAAACGTTCATTATTTTGCGCAACACACCGCTTGAAGTGTTGGTGAAACTTGAAAGAATGACCAAAGTGCGGGATGCCGATGGTGCCATCGGTTGGGTGGAAAATGACCTGCTTGGCACGAAGCGCCATGTCCAAGTTTCCGTATCAAGCGCTGATGTCCGTGTCTCGGCCAGTTTGTCCAGCGGCCTGGCATTTGATGCGCAGCGCGGCGTTCTGCTCGAAGTCGTCGGGCCATCGTCGTTGGAAGGCTGGCTGCCAATTCGACACCGCGACGGTCAGACCGGATTTGTCCGCTCCACCCAAGTGTGGGGCGACTAGTTTGCCACCCCTGCCGGCCGTCACATCGTGAAAATAGCAATACTTGGCGCGGGCGCATGGGGCACTGCATTGGCCATTGCCTTGGCCAGAAAACATGCCATTTCGCTGTGGGGCCGCAATGTCACGCATTTGGCTGGTGTTGCGGCGTCGCGTGAAAACACAAAGTATTTGCCCGGCGCGCATTTGCCCGACAACATTGTGGTGACGCCGTCATTTTCATCCGCAACTGAAGGAGCCGACGTCTTGTTGGTTGTCACTTCTACTGCCGGATTGGCGGCAACGCTCAACACAATCAAGAACGCCGGCGGACCACCCATCCCTGTTATCTGGGCCTGCAAAGGTTTTGTTCGTGCCACCGGATTGCTGCCGCATGAAACGGTTGCCAATTTTTTTTCGCCGGATCGCGTGGTCGGCGTTTTGTCTGGCCCCAGTTTTGCCGACGAGGTTGCCGCCGGACTGCCGTGCGCCTTGACGCTGGCGACCAATGATCTTGGCGTCGCAAAGTCACTTGCGGCTGAGCTAACCGGCGGCAATCTGCGGGTGTATTCTTCAGCGGACCTGGTGGGCGTCGAACTCGGCGGCGCGCTCAAGAATGTGATGGCGATTGCAGCGGGCATTTCAGATGGAATGGGATTGGGCCTCAACGCCCGCGCCGCACTGGTCACACGTGGATTGGCTGAAATGGTCAGGCTTGGCGTGGCCATGGGCGGCAGGGCTGAGACGTTGATGGGTTTGACCGGCGTCGGCGATCTAATTTTGACGGCAACTGGAAATCTCTCTCGTAACCGGAAAGTCGGCATGTTGCTGGCCGAAGGCAAGTCGCTCGATAATATTCTGGCAGACTTGGGCCATGTGGCCGAAGGCGTCAATTCAGCGCAAACAGCGCTGGCGCTGGCCACAAAGCACCGGATTTCAATGCCCATCACGGAGGCGGTAAATGCCGTATTGTTCAATAACGCAAACCCGCATGATGCCGTGAAATCATTGCTTGCCCGCGAGGCCAAGGCCGAGTAGTGGCGATAACGGTGCCGGCACTTGCGCAGCGGCGCAACTGCCGGCCCACGTTGCTGCACGAAACGTCGTAGAATCCGCGCAACGACCACCGTCCGCCCACTCCATCGGAATCATCTCAATGCCTGCCAAAAAACCCCCTGCCAAGAAATCGACTTCGAAGCCACCGGCGGCGATGACGACCGTGCCGATGATGATCTGGCTGTAGTTCTGGTCGATGCCGAGGATGACGATGCCGCTGGAGATCATCTGGATGATGAGCGCGCCCAGTACGACGCCGAGGGCGGAGCCGCGGCCGCCGCTGAGGCTGGCGCCGCCGACGACGGCGGCGGCGATGACGTTGAGCTCGTAGCCCGAGCCGTCACCGGAAGTGGCGGCGCCGTAGTAGCCGAGCGAGAGCAGGGCGGCGATGCCCGCGGTGTGGCCGGTGAGGTGTTAGCCACCGTGATTCACGCGCTCGACGCGGATGCCGCT
>JANOEV010000492.1:0-1865 GCA_031413695.1 Burkholderiales bacterium | reverse complement strand
GATCGGGTTGCACTGCTGACAAGCCGAGGCTGGTGGCCAATCGCGCAATATGCGAAGGCTGGAATCATTTATAAAACTGCTTTATTGACGGGGGTTTCCAGCTATATTTGGCTGGAAATCCCCGCCAATAATAGACTTTATGTCTTGGCCAGGGCGTTTGCATACGGCTCATCCTCGGCGACAAACTCCGTCTCCAGCATGGCATCCGCGATCCAAGCCGCTACTGCGGGGTGTTTCCGGACGGCGGCGCAATAGTCGTGTGTATCGGCGGCAAGCGCCGGCGCATAGGTCGCAAAACGCATCACGACCGGCGCAAACATGGCGTCGGCGGCAGAAAACGCGCCGTACAAAAACGGTTGATCGCGACCATTGTGCTCGGATCCGGCAAATCTTGCCCGCGCCTCGCGCCAGATGGTCTCGATGCGCGTGATGTTTTTTGCGACATCGGCATTCATCCCCAGTCCGGCATGATTGGCACGGATGTTCATTGGCATTGACGATCGCAGTGGACGAAAGCCCGCATGCATTTCGGCAACGATGGCGCGGGCATGCGCGCGCGCGGCGCGGCCTTCTGGCCAGACGGGTTTTTGCGGAAAAACCTCGGCGAGGTATTCGTAAATGGCGTTTGATTCCCAAACGCAGATGCTGTTTTCATGGCCAACCGCGCCGTCCCATAACACCGGCACCAGTCCCGACGGCGCAACGCGCGACAACAATTTTGTCCATTCGTCGGACTGGAACTTCAACATGATTTCATCAAACGGAATATCGAGCGCCTTGAGCAACACCCACGGCCGCATCGACCATGAAGAATAATTCTTGTTGCCGATGACGAGTGTCAGCACTGAGCTCGCTTGTCGGCGTTGCGTGCGGGCTTGATGTGTTTCATTTGACGCCACCCTCCCGCAGCCGCTGGTAACGTCCGCGTCCGGCACCACCGGACATATAGGCGGGTACCACACCCTCCATGGCGCTGGCTGTGCCAAAAATCGCCGGGAACGGCGTGCTGCTTGTACTGGGTAAACGCATTGAGGCAAGGTTGTCGCGGGTGATGAGTTTGCCGGGCAACAATTCGAATACCGCAGCCTGCAGTGTTGATAGTCCGGGACCGAGGCCGATCACCTTACATCGTGTTGCGGACAGGCCGATTACAAATTCAATCAACTCCCGAAGCGCGTAGGTCTTGGGGCCGACCAACGGATAGGTCTGAGCGGTACACGCTGGCATTTCAATTGACATGGCAATCGCACGCGCGACGTCCTCGACCCACACCACCTGAAATTGCGCGTTGGGCGAGCCCAGCGGGATCATGGGGAATAATTTGACCAGTCCGGCGAACATGTTCAGAAAGTGGTCGCCAGCGCCAAACACCACCGAGGGCTGGAACACCGTCACCGCGAGCCCGGACGTCTTTGCCACCTCCCAGACCGCCGCTTCGCCGCGCCCGCGCGAACGTAAATATTCGCTCGGTCCATTGACGTCGGCGTTCAGTGCGCTCATCTGAATCAATTGCCGCACACCATTTTGCGCACAACTTTCGGCGATTATTTTCGGAAAATACGCATGTACCCGCTCGAAGTCGCCGTGCAAAATGCCGAGCAGGTTGATCACGATGTCGTGCCGACCCGTCAATGCGTCAAGGGTGGCGCGGTCAAAAACGTCCGCCTCGATAACTTCGCATGTCGGCAGGAGCAATAAATGCCGGGCGCGCTCGCGCTGACGGGTGGGTACGGTCACCACATGTCCGCGTTTTGTGAGCGCCTCGGCGACGGCGCTGCCGATAAAACCACTTCCGCCAACGAGCAAAATTCTAGCTGGATTCATGTTGGTATCAGCCTATGGGTGAATGACAACATTGGAATTGG
>JANOEV010000491.1:0-3156 GCA_031413695.1 Burkholderiales bacterium | reverse complement strand
CGTATATGGCGCGTGCGGTGTCAACATCAACTTCAAATTCGGATCAGCCGAAAACATGTCGCGCGATGCCAGTGCCCGCGCAATGTACGCGTCGGCGTCGGCCGCATAGGGCGTGGGGAACTCCAAGACGGCGCCACCGAGCGCGGCACGCATACCCGTCGCCTTGACCGCGCGCGCCGCGACGTCCTGAAAGAAATACATGTCGGCAAAACAGGTCGTGCCGCTGCGGATCATTTCGGCGCAGGCGGCCTCGGTACCGTCATATACATAATTCTCCGACAAATGTTTTGATTCGACCGGCCAGATATGATCGTTCAGCCATGTCATCAGTGGCGTGTCATCTGCCAAACCGCGCATCAAGGTCATCGCCGCGTGGGTGTGCAGGTTGACCAGCCCGGGAATCAAGGCGTGTGTCGCCAGCCTGGTCTCAACGGCGTCAGGGAATTGCTGATGCGCTTCCGAGGTTGGCAGAATGGCGATGATCTTGCCATCTTTCAAGACCGCCGAATGATGTTCAAGGACGGTGTTTAGTGGTTCTACTGGCAGGATCCAACGCGCTGAGAGTATTTCGGTCATGTCGTGGTGGCGGGGAAACCGCGCGTGTCAATTGTTGGGAGCGCAAACAAAAAAGCCCCGCACTGCGGGGCTTTTTTGCTAAACGAAGCGATTATTTCTGTGACACGCCCTTGAATTCGATTTCCACGCGGCGATTCTTTGCGCGGCCATCGGCGGTCTTGTTGCTGGCAACAGGTTGTGTTTCGCCTTTCCCGGAAATCGTGATTTTCGCTGCGGCAATACCTTGCGAAACCATATATTCCTTGACCGTTGTGGCGCGGCGCTCAGACAATTTTTGGTTGTACGCGTCGGTGCCAACCGAATCGGTATGACCCGTTGCAATCACCATTTCAACGTCAACTTGCTTCATTTTTGCAATTGCATCGTCAATGGACTTCTTGCCTGCTGGTTTCAGCACCGATTTATCGAAGTCAAACAGGGCTTCGGCCTGGATGGTGATGGCTTGCTTGACCGGCTGTGGTGCAGGCTTTGCAGCAGCGGCAGGGGCGGGTGCAGGTGCCGGAGCTGCTGCTGGTTTGGCAGGAGCAGGTTTCGGCGGCTCGACTTTTTTCGGCATGCAATCCGGGTGGTTAATGCTGCTGGTTTGTACGCATCCGCCCGAAGCGTCACGCACGGGGTTACCCGCTGCGTCAACGAGGTTTGGCGTTACGCCGGCAAAAGCCGTTGCAGCGCCGAGCAGGGTGGCAGACGCGATGAGCTTGGCAAGCAGGGAACTCTTCATTTGGTACTCCCGAGAAAATGGAAAAATTATTGTCGTTAGGGTTGCTGGAAATTATTCACTGGTATTGCAATTTTTAACGGCACTGACGTACCTGCCGCAATAACTTCGAAAATATACACGATTGAGGTGTATTGGCACAACCGTAGACCCAACAAGATACAACACGCCATCGGCCCTGGTTGCGTATAAACAACACATTGGCCTGAATTTGCGTCTACTTGCAAACAAATACGCTGAAAGCACAATCGCTTGTGTATGCAAAGCCGTATTGCGCATATCCCTAGTGGTTTTCGGTGCTTATATGGCAATCGCTTGCAAATTGTGCTAAATTGAAAGGCTGACGTTTCCCCAAATATCTTATAAATCAAGCGTTTAGCGCGTCGTCCCTGATTTTTACGCGACGTCAAACGGTGTCCATTGAAGAGTTAGCCAGTGACCGAACCACAAGTCCCCCAGTTTGCCAAAGAAACTCTTCCAATCAGCCTGGAAGAGGAAATGCGCAAGAGCTTCCTCGATTACGCAATGAGCGTGATTGTCAGCCGTGCGTTGCCGGATGCCCGTGATGGGTTGAAACCGGTGCATCGACGTGTATTGTTTGCGATGCAGGAAACAAACAATGTGCACAACCGCTCATTTGTAAAGTGCGCGCGTATCGTCGGTGAGGTGATGGGTAAATACCACCCGCACGGCGACACTGCGATTTACGACACGCTGGTTCGCATGGCGCAGAATTTTTCGTTGCGTTATCCATTGATCGACGGCCAGGGTAATTTCGGCTCGGTTGACGGAGACAACGCGGCGGCGATGCGATACACCGAGTGCCGCATGCAGAAGATTTCGTCCGAATTGATGGCCGACATTGATTCCGACACGGTCGATTTCGGGCCGAACTACGACGGAAAAGAGCAGGAACCGCTGGTACTGCCGGCGCGCTTTCCGAACCTGCTGGTCAATGGTTCGACCGGTATTGCGGTTGGTATGGCGACCAATATTCCGCCGCACAATCTCTCGGACGTGATTGATGCCTGCCTGAAGGTGCTGGACAATCCCGCCGTTGAGCTTGAAGACTTGATCGACATCGTCAAAGCCCCGGATTTCCCGACCGCAGGCATCATTTATGGCATCGACGGTGTACGTGACGGATACCGTACCGGCCGTGGCCGTTGCATCATGCGCGCGCGCGTGCATTTTGAGGATCTCGACAAGGGCGGTCGCCAGTCGATCATCATTGATGAATTGCCGTACCAAGTTAACAAGGCCAATTTGTTGATCCGCATCGGCGAATTGGTGCGTGACAAGAAGCTTGAGGGCGTTTCAGATCTGCGGGACGAGTCGGATAAATCCGGTATGCGTGCGGTCATCGAGCTAAAGCGCGGCGAGGTGCCGGAGATTGTGCTGAACAATCTCTACAAAATGACGCAAATGCAGGAATCGTTCGGCATGAATATGGTGGCGTTGGTCGACAACCAGCCAAGATTGCTGAATTTGCGCCAATTTCTTGACGCATTCTTGCGCCATCGCCGCGAGGTTGTCACGCGCCGAACGGTATTCGAACTGCGCAAGGCGCGCGATCGCGGCCACGTGCTGGAAGGATTGGCGGTCGCGCTGTCGAACGTCGACGAAATTGTTGAATTGATCAAGTCAGCGCAGACACCTGCCGAAGCCAAGATCAAGTTGATGGGTAAAGTCTGGCGCTCAAAACTGGTCGAAGAAATGTTGGCGCGCGCCGCCGGCAACCAGGCGGAAGCATTCCGGCCCGAGGGGTTGCCCAGGGAGTTTGGCCTGTCAACCGCCGGCTATCGTTTGTCTGACACCCAGGCGCAGCGCATTCTGGAAATGCAATTGCAGCGTTTGACCGG
>JANOEV010000490.1:0-6719 GCA_031413695.1 Burkholderiales bacterium | reverse complement strand
ACATCAAGCCGGCAGGTTTCGGCGGCAGCTTCACACGATGACACCAGAATTTCATGTGCCGGGCTATTGCGCTCGTGGGTATGCTCAAGTGCCACCTCGAGGACTGCGTCGTTGCTGCGGTCCATCAGCCCGGTGGCCAGTAGTTCAATTTTGTCCGCCCAAAATTGCTGTTCAGTGCGGCTGCCGGCATCAACGGCAGAATCACAAAGGCTCACCAACCGCGCGGCGTCCTTGGACAGGCGCACTTTGGATATTCCGGTCTTGTGGCCGGCACCGGGTGGTTGTTTTGTTTGTTTCATGTCAGGCGAATTTTGTCGATAACGGCGAAAGGCTAGGCCGCCATTATATCGCCCGCGTCGAACCGTCGCCTGATGTAAACAGCGATGCCGCCAACAATCTACGCGGGTGTGCCGTTGACGCTGGGCAAACGTGGAATGATGCGTACGCTGCGGCGCAAGCGCATTTCGTGATCGACGCGCATCGATTCGGAGATCGCGCGAAACAGCGATGCGGCAATGCGTGCGATTTCACGACGCCGTAATTCGCGGGCATTGTCCCGGATGTTCAATTTTGCGATGTCCATGATGTTCTCGGTTGACGGCGTTTGCCGGTGTTTGAATCTACGACTATTGCCAATACCATCATTATGATTACCATCTGATAAAACAACAATGCATCTCAACGGCATGATATTCTTGAAATATATTCATAAGCCATGCGGTCGACTAGCCGTGGCTGGCGGTGCAAAAGGGGGAAAGATGGATACACCGGGCGAAATGAAGGCATTTGTACGTGCGGTTGAATTGGGCGGGTTTTCAGCTGCCGCACGGGATCTTGACTTGACCCCGTCGGCGTTGTCGAAACTGACAACCCGTCTGGAGGACCGTCTCGGCGTAAGACTGATGAACCGGACCACACGCCGGTTGGTATTGACGGCCGAGGGCGAGGCGTATTTTGCAAGTGCCAAGCGTATCCTGTCGGAAATTTCCGATGCCGAGGCCGAGGTGACAAGATTTTCGGCGCACCCGAAGGGTCTGTTACGGGTGAACGTTGGTTCGGCATTCGGCCTGCACCAGCTTGCGCCATCGCTGCCCAAATTTCTTGATCGTTATCCACAAATCGAGGTCGATATTACGGTAACCGATCGCCTGGTCGATCTTGTTGACGAGGGTGCCGATGTCGCCATTCGATACGGTGTGTTGCGTGACTCGTCACTCATCGCAAAAAAAATATGCGACCTGCACCGCGTGATATGCGCCTCGCCCGCGTATCTCGAGAAACACGGCATACCCAGACGTGCAGCCGACTTGTTGCAGCACAACTGCATTTCAATTTCCGGTGCGCCGCAGCTGCGCCGTTGGCCGTTTGACATTGGTGTGGGCAAGGGCGGGGCAGATGCGGTTGAACATATCGATGTAAAGGGAAATGTTTCCGCCAACAATGCCGAGGCACTGTTGCAACTCGCCGCAACCGGCGTCGGCATTATTCGATTGACCGACGTCATCGTCGGCGACGGTATCCGTGCCGGCTGGCTGGTTCCGCTGCTGGTCGACAGCCATCACGTTGAAGCGTTGCCTCTTTCCGCTGTTTATCCGCATGGCCGGCACAAGAGTCCGCGCGTTGCAGCGTTCGTCAATTTTTTGGTTGAGACGTTTTCAGACGCGCCATGGCGGCGTGAGGTCAAGCGGCCGGGCAAAAAGCGCTGACGAACAGTTGACGAATTTGCCTGTTCGGACATGCGCGTAAAATGCAGCAGGCGCGGCAAAAAATTAATTTAATCGAGACCGGGGCGGGTGTGGCGAAATTCAGGAAACTAGTTGTTTGGCTCATGGTGCTGCTGATTGCGCTGGTGTTGGTCGGCTTTGTGTTGCCACGCCAATTCAAGGTTGAGCGAACCGTTGCGATCAATGCGCCCGCGTTGACGATCTACCCGTTGATTGCCGCCCCGGCCAATTGGCAACAATGGAGCGTCTGGGCGCGCCGCGATCAATCCATGCTGATGACCTACAGCGGTGTGGGTTTGGGCAAGGGTGCCAAGTGGGCATGGATATCGAAGCAGGAAGGTAACGGCGAAATGGAAATCATCGACGACGTGCCGATGCGCAACGTTGTCTATCGATTGAAGCTGGCTGATTCGTCAATGGTGTTGAACGGCGCGCTGACCCTGGCGCCGGCGGGTGATGCGACGACAAAAATCGTTTGGTCAACCGACGTTGAACTCGGTTGGAACCCGATCCATCGATACGTTGGACTGCTCATGGACGACAGGATTGGAAAAGACTTCGATGTCAGCCTGTCGCAGCTAAAGGCATTGGCCGAGAAAACCGCTGCGGTGGCATCCGCGCCCGCCGTACCGGCTGGCTTGCCTGACACGGCGGTACCGGAAAACAAGGCTGCATCGCTACCAGCGATTGTGCCGACTAAATAGCCAAATGCCATGAAAATGAAGACCTTGGGTGGACTTATCTGGACGCTGATTGGCGTTACGTTGGTGGTCATATTGGCAAGCTGTGCCACCACCGGCACCGGCGAATTCGGACCGTACAACATCAGCAGCGATGGTAATGACAGCCGGCTGATGCTCAACGGCTTTGACCCGGTTGCGTACCATGCCGCGGGTAAACATTTGCGGGGGAGGCCTGATATCAAGGCCGAACACGACGGTGTGACTTACCGGTTTGAAAACGAAGCAAACAAGTTGATATTCCTGCAGACGCCGGCTCGCTACGCGCCACAGTTTGGCGGCTTTTGTGCCAACGGTATCGTCTATGGCATCCCATGGGGCGGCGACGGTGACACCTGGCAAATCATCGACGGCAAACTTTTTATTTTTGGCGGTCAGGCATCAAAGAAGTATTTTTTGATGGATGAAAAGGCCAATCTTGCACTGGCCAATAACTACTGGTCGGGTGAAATCAAGGGGGGTAACGCCGTCATTCAGCGCTATAAGCGGTTGGTGTTAAGAGTGCCGCACTATAAAACAGGTGCGGAGTTGGAGCAGGCATGGCAACGGTCAAAAGCCGCCGCCGCACCCTAGCGCAGCGCGCCCGCCCCCTGGCTGCAACGCAGACGGCGGGGTCGGTGTTGCAGGGCTTGATCGTTCTCGGTCAGACCGCTGCAGGCAAACAAGTCGCCACCCGGGCGCAGCGCTTTTTCAAGACGGAGCCAGACGGGTATGGTGCCGGTGACCGGTTCCTTGGCGTCAGAATGCCCATGTTGCGAAAGATGGCACGCGACGTCGTCAACGACATTGGTGAGGTGGGTATTGAAGTCGCATTGCCACTGTTAAAGTCGGGGTGGCACGAGGCACGCTCACTGGCGCTGATCCTGCTGGTGCGGCGATTTCAGAAAAGCGACGCGGCCACGCAGGCATTGATATTCCGTCTGTATCTTGGCAACACACGGTTTATCAACAACTGGGATTTGGTCGACATGTCGGCCGAACATATTGTCGGCGGGTGGCTTGCCGACAAGCCGGTTGAGCGGAAAAGCGTTTTGTCCGGGCTGGCAAAATCAACGTCCCAGTGGGAGCGGCGGATCGCCATCCTCGCAACCTTTCACGCGATCAAGCGCGGCGAATTCGAAGAGACCCTGCGTATTGCCAGACTGCTGCTCAACGACGATCAGCCGCTGGTGCAAAAGGCGGTCGGATGGATGCTGCGGGAAGTCGGTAAACGGGTCGGTCCGGCACCTCTGGACGCTTTCTTGCAACGCTACTACCAACAAATGCCTCGGACAACACTGCGTTACGCCATCGAACACTTCAGCGCGGCCAAGCGAAAACGCTATTTACTGGGTCGTATGTAAACAGCGTGCAAAAAGCGTGTGAATGTATCGGTTTGACTCGTAGAATGTAGTCTTACCCCCACCCAAGCCGACCCCGCCGATATGAAAACAAAAAGTTATCTGACCTGTGACGACGCAAAGAAGATTCTTGCCGCCGCCGAAGCGCATGCCACGCAAAATAACTGGGCGGTGTGTATCAGCGTGGTGGACGACGGCGGTCATTTACTCGGTTTCTTGCGACTCGACGGCTGCGCGCAGGCGAGCATCAAAATTTCACAGGGCAAGGCCTATAGCGCCGCGGTCCGCCGCCGTGCCACCAAGCTTGACGAAGACGTGATTGCCAATGGCCGGGTTGCAGCACTGTCGATGCCCGGCATCACCTTTCTCGAGGGCGGTGTGCCGATTTTGCACAACGGTGAGACCATCGGTGCGGTCGGGGTATCCGGGGTGAAGTCTTCGGATGACGCGGCAATCGCGTCGGCCGGCATTGCCGCGCTCGGCCTCTAGTCAATTCACCAATGGCGGTCAATTGTCCGAGCTGCAGTGCCTCGATGACGGCCACGTCGTTGGCGTCGCACATCGGCACGCCGGTCGAGATTGACGTTTGTTGGTCGTGTCATTTGATCTGGTTTGACCATCTGGAAAGCACCTCGTTGTCGGCACAATCGGTGATGGACTTTTTCCGGCTGATTCATGAACGACGCGCTGACAGTCGCAACATCGTGTCTCTCACCGGCAAGTGCCCGGTTTGTCATGATGCGTTGCGCCAGACCAACGACGTCACACGCACCGGCCGGTTTGCCTATTTCCGTTGCCCGCAGGGACACGGTCGTTTGATCAGTTTTGTGCAGTTTTTGCGCGAGAAAAGCTTTGTCCGCACGCTCAGTCCGGTGGAGCTGACGGCACTGAGCGCAAAAGTCAGGCAAATCCGTTGTTCGAGTTGCGGCGCGGGCGTTGATATTGTGCACGATACGGCCTGCACACACTGCGGGGCACCGGTATCAGTGCTTGATGAGAATGCGGTTGCCGCGGCATTGGCCGAACTTGACGCAAAAGTGAGGCGGCCGGTCGCAGCAATTGACCGACCTGCAAACCAGACGTATGCGCCGCGGCATGATCCGCCCCGCACACTGCCTGTCGATTGGCAGAAAAAAAATGACTCGCTCGATGGATCGGACATCACCGACCTATTGCTGACCGGGCTCGCTGCCGTGATTGCGGCGAGTCTTGACTAGGGGTCGACCATGAACATTTTTGTTGTCACAGGCACGAGCAGGGGATTGGGGCGGGCGCTGGCGGACGAATTGGCCGCCAATCCGCAAAACATGGTGGTCGAGATGGGGCGGGCGGCGTCAGCCAAGAATGCCCGGAACAGCTTGATCGTGGCTGACTTTGCCAGCGCCAGCTCGGTTGAAGACGCATTTGCAACGTTGGCAAAAATAGTGGCCGGCCGCCAATTCGAATTTTCCGTGCTGATCAATAATGCGGGCGTGGTGCTACCGGTTGCCCGGTTTGACGCGCTTGATGCCGTCGCACTGCAAACCAATTTCGCTGTCAATGTTACCGCACCCATATTGGCCACCAAGGCGTTTGCGAATATCACCCGGTCCATTGCAACGCGACGTCTTGTGGTCGCAATTTCTTCCGGCGCTGCACGTCGTGCCGTGCGCGGTTGGACGGCCTATTGCGCCGCCAAATGTGCCCTGGAAATGGCAACGCGGGTAATGGCGGAGGAAGCGCGCCTCGGCGATCCGACATTGTCGATTTGTACATTGGGACCCGGGGTGGTTGACACCGCCATGCAGTCGACCATCCGTGATACCACTGAAGACGCATTCCCGGACGTTGCACGCTTCCGCGATCTCAAAGAAAGTGGTGCGTTGCGCGATGCAACCTCCGTCGCGCGGGATATCATTTCACTTATTCATCCTCCGGCCGGACAGGTGCAACTCCTGAATGGCGGCAATTACGACATACGCGAACTCAAACATGCCTAGATCCACTGTTGCAAATAAAGCCACTCCAACATCAGCACCAAAAAAACACACCAAGCTCCACTATTGCGACCTCAGTGATTGTCAGGGAATTTGTTGCAGCGACGGCGCTTTCCTGCGTCCCGAAGAGGTTCGAAAAACGCACAAACTGGTCGAAAAACATCCCGAGCATTTCGCCCATTTGCCGTTGGACTACATCATCGAGGCAGAGTGGGCCGAAGGTGTCGGTATGAAGACGCAGGTGCGGCGTTATCGGTACAAGAACAAGCCGGCCCACTTCAAACATACCAAGTGTGTGTTTGCGGAGGATGACGGCAAATGTTCATTCCAGACGCTTGCCGTCAAGTTGGGCGTCCACAAGTGGAAGTACAAGCCGATGGGTTGCTGGCTGTTTCCTTTGGAAAGTGATGAAAAGGGCCTGATTGCGCCGCCACGCACGCGACGGGATGATCCAAACAATCTTGGCAAGGACTATCCGGGCTTCGCAACCCAGACCCCTTGTGGAAAACACTCCGAAAAAGGCAAAGTATGGTGGATCGCCTTGAAGGAAGAGGTCAGCGAGTATCATAAGCGTTGACCGAAATGTACAAACACGATGACCATGCCCTCCGACCCCACGCTGATTCGATCGCTCGAGCAAGCGCTGCAGAATGCGGAGGGTAAGCTCGAGCAGATTTTCGAGGCGTTTGACCATCTTGATTCGGGCGTTGTGATCTATGGGCCGGACGACCGGATTGTTTTCAGTAACCGGCGCTTTCGTGAGATCTACGCAGAGGTCGCCGACCTGCTGGTCGCGGGCACACATTACGCCGACATTGCGCGGCGCGACGCGAAGAACGTCTTGGATGTCTTCGAGCACTGGGGCCAGGCTGCCGGGCAGCCAGTCGATTGGCTCTCCGCAATCGCTGACGGCAAGAACGATCTTTCCCGTCGAGCGGC
>JANOEV010000489.1:0-3276 GCA_031413695.1 Burkholderiales bacterium | reverse complement strand
TTGCCAAAAAGTGTCGCCAACCGTTCACGGATATTGCTTAAACCAACGCCGATACCGGTCGAGATCGACAACCCCCGCCCGGTATCGCTGACGCTGACGTGAATCGTGTCTAGTTGGCGATTCGCGGAAATATGGATGCGCCCGCCGTCCGGCAACGGGTCGATACCGTGTTTAATGGCGTTTTCGACCAGCGTCAGCAACATCATTGGTGGAAACGGCTCGCGGGCCAGCGCACCTGGCAGATCGACCGAAAACGTCAATCGTGTACCCATCCGAACCGCTTGGATTTCCAGGTAGGCCACGGTCATTGCGAATTCGCGGCCAAGCGTTGTGCCGTCCTCGCGCATCTGGGGTAGCGCCGCACGCAAATAGGTAATCAGGCTGTCTAGCGTCTTGCCGGCCAGCGGCGGATCGGCCTCCGTAAGGTGTTGCACATTGGCAAGGGTGTTAAACAGGAAATGTGGTTCTATTTGCGCTTGCATTAACTTCAAACGCGCCTCAAGAACCTGTTTCTCGAGCTCGTGCCTGGTCGCCTCAGCCTGCGCGGTATCAGCGTCGGCCCTTGCAGCGCGACTTCGATAGACCAAAACAATTGCCGTCACGGCGCCAAAGCCGATTCCCACTGACGTAAAAATGACCATGCCAAAAAAAATCGGCTCAACACCGAACATTTGCTGCAACGTTCGTCCGATGACCAAACCTGAAGCGATTGTCCCGGCAATCGCGCCCATCGCAACGGCGAGCATTTGTGTTGCCAGCAATGAAAGCCTTGGTTTCAACGTTGCCCGCCAGACAATTTCTGCAACAACGAATGACAACAACATCACCAGGGCGACAATAAAAAGCCTGAACCAAAGCGCGTAAAAACGCGCCAACGGCCCCGGGCAGTCTTCCGGCGGATACCAAATGGCACCTGACGGTGCATTGTTGGGTGGCGCTTCGCAACCGACCCCGCCTGAGAAATAGGGCAGGATAATTGCCGCCGCAACAGTCGTCAGGCCAATGATGAGAATCAACTGCCACCAATTAAGGCGGCGCATGAGCGTTGAAAGGAAATTCATACGCGCAGCTTACATCGGCACGACAATTTTGCCCATCGGTTCGTGACAAAGTGCGGAAAACCGCCAGCCGGGCGCGCCACGCGTCCGAAAAACCGCTATCTGATGATCACAACCCGGCTCGACGTTTTGCCGGCAGCATGGGCAAGTCCGGGACGCACCTGACCAGACCCGGTTTTGGGTGTGCCGACAAATCGATTCGTCACTGAAATTCGGACAACGTTTACCGGATCGGCCCCCCGGCCAAATTGGCCGGCCGACTGATGCCCAGAAGCCGTGATGGCCTGAATCCTGCGCATGGCCGATGCCATTGGGCCTTCAACATGCGTGTTGATCCTTCCAGACGTCGGTTGTTCGATGGTCGGGCGCGCCCACCAAAGCCATTGACGCACACGCAACATGACGCGCCCGGCAAAGCCTGGCGATTGCGCAAAAGATGTGGGCGTCGGGGTGTTCATTACGGGCCTAACGAAAGAGTCTTGATCTGGATGACATGATGGCAAACAATTGTGAAAATGAAATGACAGCGCCAATGGCTGTTATCGGCAAAATTTGGCGGAAAAAAAGCCCGGGCGTTTAACGGCCCGGGCAAGTTAGTCGAGGGAGGCTCGACCAGGGGACTCACACAGAGACTACAAAACAGCGTTTACAACAGCTTGATACGTGAACAAAACGAATTTGGATGCGGCCTTAACAAACGGCGGCCTGACAAACCTGGTTCGCGGTTGCGAGCTGACGGGTGCCGAGGCGCGTCGCCGTTACCGTGATTGACTCGGTGGGGGCGGCAATTCGTGCGGTTTGAACCGGGGCGCCGAGATATTGCGGCTGGCTGGTCGCGGTAGCGAATCCTGCCACCAAAACAATGGTGACAAGAAGCGAACCGACAATACCGACCAATTGTTTGGTCAAGAAATCGGATTTCATAAAATGCTCCTGTCGAAGAAGGGGGTTGGTTCTGCAACAAACTGTACAAGTTGTTGCATTGACGACAGATTAATGTTCCCGCCCGGGAATGGCGATTCGCATGCGATGAAATGCCAGAATGACGCCGCGAAGCGCAGAAATGACTGTCATACGATTCGTTTTATCGACAGGCGCAAATAAAAACGGCACCTTGCGGCGCCGCTTGATGAGAGCGTGAAGGCGTGAAAAGCCGCTTAAGACGCCATATGGTGCGCCGACGGATCGTGTGGCGTCGGATGCGCGTGATGTTCATGCGGCTTGGTGACCAGCGAGCCGACCACCATACCCAGTATGGCCATGACAAAACCGGCGAGCTGGGCGGGAAAGTCTGTGCCAAGCGGCGTCGCCAGAAAGATCAGCCAAGTCGTGATCCCCAGCACGATCGATGCCATCGCGCCGTGTCTATTGGCGCGCGGCCAATAAAGGCCGGCAACCAGCGGGGTCAGCGCACCGCATAACGTGACTTGATAAGCTGCGGATACCATTTCGTAAATCGGCGTGCCTTTCATCGCGATCGCATACGCAAGCACCAATGCGGTGAAAACAACCAACGCGATACGGAACGCGCGCAATCGTTGTTTATCGGTGATGCCCGGGCGCAGATTCTTGTAGATGTTCTCGACAAAACTCGTGGACGGTGCCAACAAGGTTGCAGATGCGCAGGATTTGATTGCGGACAATAGCGCGCCAAAAAACAGCACCTGTGCCCAGAACGGCATGTGCGTCATGATCAGCGTCGGCAAAATGCGTTGCGGATCCTCGGTCAGCAGGCGTTTGGTTTCGTCCGGCATGATCAACACCGCACAGGCGACGATGAACATCGGCACAAATGCAAAAGCCAAATAAGCCATGCCACCAATCACCGCGCCGCGCGAGGCGGTTTTCGAATCTTTGGCCGACATCACGCGTTGAAAAATATCCTGCTGCGGAATCGACCCCAACATCATCGTAATCGCAGCTGCAAAAAAGAACACCACATCGTGCAGCTTGGGCTCCGGGAAAAAGCGGAACCAGTCGTTGGTGAGGGCCAGTTGGTAAACCTTGTCGGGACCTCCCGCCAGATTTCCCGCCATCATGGCAATGATGGTCAAACCAATCACCAACACGATCATCTGGATGAAGTCGGTCCACGCAATGGCCAGCATTCCGCCGATCACAACGTAAATAACCACTGCCAGCGTGCCGATCACCATACCGGTATCGACGCTGATGGCGCCACCGGAAACAACATTGAATACCAGCCCCAGCGCCGTGA
>JANOEV010000488.1:0-4618 GCA_031413695.1 Burkholderiales bacterium | reverse complement strand
CCCGCCGCGATGCAGCGCGTGCTTGCCGAGGCTGGTGCGTCGAAATGGCGGGATGCAGTCGATGTGCGGGTTGTACATGATGTGCGAAATCGAACCGGGAAAATTATCGACAGCCAAGAGGACGTTGGCGGTTGGCCGGTGTTGAAGACTCGCTAAGCGAGGAATATTTTCGTCGAAATCATTCCGGACGCGTCGACCATGCGGCTGAACGATACGCCAAACAGAAGTACAAACCCCAGCAATGGCGGGGGTTTTCAGGCAAAACCATCACAAACGGCACGCCAGATAGCGGGTTTGAAATCAGCGCTTGCGCAGGGCGCGGGTGTGGGTGGGAACGCGATGGCGGAGGCGTTTGCCAAGCTGAAGGGGAAGAGTGAGTCAAGCCGCTGAATGATCGCGCTCGTTTAGTCGCCGCCGATTACGTCTCGTCAACCGCCCGCGCAATGCGTTGCAACACTTCGTCATCCGGCTCAACACCAAAATGCTGCCGCCGTAGTCTGCCTTGCCGGTCGATCAACAACATGGTCGGCGTTCCCTGCATACCATAGGCGCGCATGGTTTGTGGCAGCGGGCCGGATTCAGCCGGGCAATCGACCCCGACCGGGAATGGAATGCGAAACTCATAGAGATACACGGCTAACGCTGGCGGGCCCATCACCGCGTGATGTTCGAATACCGAGTGCAGCCCCAGTATCACCACGTCATCGGCGGCCGGGCTGGCGCGATAGTGGTGCCACAGTCGCACCGCCTGCGGCATCGATTGCATCACGCAGCCGGGGCACAACATCTGGAACACATCAATCAGCACAACCTTGCCACGCAGTTGATCCAGCGTGATGGCTTGTTTGGTGTTGAACCACTGCGAGACAACCAGTGGCGGGGCCAGGTCTGGTGATGGTTTAGTCAAGGGCGCCATTTGCTGAACACGTATCCGGCATCCTTTTGTGCGATATGGCATTGGTGGCACGCGGTCGCGGCATTGGCACCAACGGCGCGCTCGGTTTTGCTGTTGGCTTTAAAGCCCTCGTATCCCCAGCCACCTGTTGCGGCGAATTTTTTTGCATCTCGATGCATCACGCCGACTACCTTGCGATTGCCCTCGGAAACCGCATTATCCGCCGACTTGGTGTCGAGCAAATCAAACACAATCACCGCGCCATCCGGCCATTTGCCACTCTTATAGCCTTGCATGGCGGCCTTGTTGGCATACAGATGATGGATACCGCCGAACGCGTCGTAGAGCCCGTGGCCCGGATTGATGATCATCGACTTTACGTGGTGCCAATCGCGGTAGCCCTCCGGATATGGCACGGCGGCGGTCTGCGCGCTGACGGTGCTGACGGTGCTGACGGCACCGATGGCGATGACGGCCATGGTAGCGAACATCGTGGTGCCGCAAATTGCCCGGGAAATAGTAGAGCGCATGTGGCGTTCCTTTCGCATATTATGGGAAGACAACACGGGCACTCTACGTCGCACGATGGCGGCGCTCAAGCAGGCACAAAATCGTGGGGTGGGCACTTTTTGGTGTCTCTTGTTGATCACAAACGATTTATTTTTTGCGATACTTTTTTGGTATGGAAAAACCCAGCGTACATCAGATGGTTGAGAGCATCGTCGGCTGCAAATGGTCATTGACCGTGCTGAGCCTGGTTCGAAGCGGGGTGCGCCGCCCCGGCGAAATGGAGCACGCCATCGACGGCTTAAGCGGAAAAGTGCTGAACGAACGGCTGTTGAAACTGGTGCGCTTTGGCATACTCGCGAAGGAAACGTTTGCCGAGGTGCCGCCACGGGTGGAATATCGCCTGACACCTTTCGGCGAACAATTCGGCAAATTGATCGATGATGTGGATGACCTACAAGCATCAATGCAGTCTGCGCCGCGCGGCGATTAAAATAATTGATTAAATGCGGTAAGCTCGCTCTGCCCGCATTTCTCTACCCCCGCGCATACCCCGCCTCGCGTTGGCTGCGAACGGCCAACACCAATACGGTATCGATCGCGGCGATATAGCGATAGAGCGCGACATAGCCGTGAGTATGGCGGCCAATCACAAGCTTATGCATTTCCCCGCGCACCGGACGACCAATCAATGGGTTGTACTCCAGCACACTGATCGCTTGAATGATTTCGCCGATACGTGCGCTGCGATTTTCAACTTCATATTGGAGAAGGTGATCGAGAATGTGATCAAAATCGTCATTCACCTCCGGGGCAAGCTCGATGCGCGACACGGCTTGATCTATCGCGCCAGTTTTTTTGCGGAAGGGCGTGCCACTTTTTTATCTTTGATCTTTTCGTTCAGATAATGCTGCATATCCACCCACGGGATCGTTTTACCTGATGCAACAATGGTGGCGTAACGCGCTTCCGCCTCCCCTAAAAAACTGTTGCGTTGCTCTGTCAATGCCACTTTTTCGGCGATGGCCTCGAGAATAAAATTGTGCGCGGTGGTGCCTTCGTGTTTGGTGGCGCGGGCAATTTTTTCTTTGAGGTCGTCTGGAAGTCGAATGGTGGTGGTCGACATGGCGCGCTCCTTGTGCTGGACTGTTGCGCGCAGTGTAGCACAGTTGTGCTACATCTATGGGTGTGGGGGCCGCCCTCCTGATAACGGCGCCCCCGTATTGCACAACGACGCGGGATGACGGCGATTGGAGGTGGAAGGTCAGGCCGTCGCTATCGCCGCTTTCCGCCGCCGATTCACCCAAACCACAAACACCCCGCCGGTCACAAACATGATCAGCGAATAAATCGCCGCCGGCACCGCCATGTCACCGTTGTTGAGCACGTTAAAGGCAATGTAGATTGCCAGCGTGCCGTTGTGAATACCGATCTCCATGGCAATAGCAATCGCCTGCCGCTCGGATAACTTCACCGCCAACGGCACGCTGTAGCCGATGCCCATCGAGATCAGGTTAAACGCGAGGCAGGCGAAACCGACAATCGCAAAGTATTTGACGAGTGTGTCCCACTGCTGAACATTGGCAATCACCACCAGCGCGAGCAACAATACAACCGAAAAAATGCGGATTGGTTTTTCCATCTTGTCGGACAAGGTGGGGAAGCGGTTGCGCAGCAACATGCCGATCGCCACCGGGATCACAATGATCATGCCGACTTCAATGATCTTTCTAAACGGCGGCGGAATGTATTGGTCCGCGCCCATGAAATATTGCAACGAAAAACTGATCACGAACGGCAACGCGATCAACGCCAGCAGCGAATTGACAGCGGTGAGGGTGATATTGAGTGCGACATCACCGCGCGCCAGATGTGAGTAGATGTTGGCGCTGGCGCCCCCGGGTGCGGCGGCGAGCAACATCATGCCGACCGCCAACGCAGGCGGTAATTTGAACAAAATACATAGACCGAAGCACACTGCCGTCAACACCAGCATCTGAATGGTTAACCCGATGATAACGGCCTTTGGAAACCGCACCACCCGCGTAAAGTCGGCGATGGTGAGTGACAACCCCAACCCGAGCATGATGACGCCGAGAGCGACGGGCAACAACACGTTGGTGATGAACGTGGCTTCCATTACTGCCGCCCTAGAATTCGCGGATTAAATGCTGTTGGCGGCGCGACACCGGCAGCTTTTCAGGCACGCCTTTGACATTGCAAACCCAGTTCATGCCGGCGCTGCCGGCGTCGGCGTCTTCATTGGACGTGTCGGTAGCCGCCGAAACGGCAACCCGCTCAAAGCCGATGATCGCGCCGGTGGCGACAATCGCGTTGCGGTGAATGCGGGTAAAAATGCCGGCAAATTCTTCCTCAAGCCGGGTGAGCGATTCTTCCAAAAGATATTCACGGGATGCGGTGCGCACCGTCAGGTACTTCAACTCGGCCTTTAGATAAAGAATGTCTTCGACCGGCACCAGCACAACCTTGCCGCGTTCGTGTATCGATAAATGTTTGCGTTTGGATTGCGTGGCTTCCGAAATCGCGTTGGCGGCCGGCGCCAATACCGGCCGCGCCTTTTGTAACGCAGCGAGCAGGCGTTCCTGTTTGATCGGCTTGAGCAAATAGTCGACCGCGTTTAATTCAAACGCCTGCACCGCGTATTGATCAAACGCGGTGGTGAACACCAATTTTGGCGGGGCGTCCATGTTCGCCAGATGGCGCGCGAATTCGATGCCGTCCATGATCGGCATACGGATATCACACAGCACAATATCAACGCCGCCCTTGTTGACCGCGTCGATGGCTTCGCGGCCGTTGGCGGCCTCGTCGGCGATCACCAGCGGAAAGACCCCCCGGCAATCATCCAGCAGATTGGACAGGCGCTTGCGCGCCGGGGCTTCGTCATCAACGATCAAGATCCGGGTGGGCGTGGTCATGGTGATTTAGGTGGACGCGTTTGGGTTGTTGGCGGCAGAGGCAAGTGTAATGGGCATGTTGATGGTAACAATGTACTGCGCACCTTTTATGTCAGCGCGCAAACTCGCCTCGGCGTCAAAGTGTAACTGCAGCCGCTCCTTGATGTTGGCGATGGCCATGCGGTTGCCCGGCGCGTGGCGATTCTCGGTCGGAAAGGGGTTGGTGATCGTCATGTGGAGCTGGCTTCCCGTGCGAGCGATGTCGATGGCGATTTCCCCGCCGCCGGGCGTGGGCTCG
>JANOEV010000487.1:0-2402 GCA_031413695.1 Burkholderiales bacterium | reverse complement strand
AAAAAATGGATCGAGTCCGGCAAGGTTGTCGCCGCGCCGACTTCCCAACCGGTGTTGGTCAAGCGGATATAGTCCGCAGCAAGAATCGCCCGCCCGGGCGTTTTACTTGACGTGAATTAACCTCTTTCGCCGGCTCATGCGCTAATATGCGGCGTATGAAAGTCGGTCTGTTCGTCACCTGCCTTGTTGATCTTGTCCGCCCAAACATCGGCTTCGCCACCTTGAAGCTGCTTGAAGACGCGGGCTGCAAGGTCGTTTTCCCGGCATCCCAGACCTGTTGCGGTCAACCGGGCTACAACTCCGGTGCGCGCGACATTGCCAAGACGCTTGCCCGCAAGGTCCTCGCCGAGTTCAAAGATTGTGATTACGTGGTCGCACCGTCTGGCTCGTGTTCGGGCCAGATAAAGATCCACGCCGTTGAGGATTTGTTCAGGGACGATCCGGAACAAGCTGATTTTGCAGCGCTCGGTGCAAAATGGTATGAGCTATCGGACTTCCTGATCAACGTGTTGAAGGTGTCGTTGCCGCCACAGGCGGCTGGCACTGCGCCAAACGTCACCTACCACGACTCGTGTTCGGGCTTGCGTGAGCTCAACATCAAGTCGCAGCCGCGCATGTTGCTTTCGCAGGTCGGCGCAACCATCACCGAGATGGCTGATTGTGAAAAGTGCTGTGGCTTCGGCGGCACGTTCTCCATCAAGCTCGGCGAAATTTCGACCCGCATGGCGGAAAACAAATGCGCCAACATCCGCGCCTCGGCGGCAGCGGCAATTGTTGGTGGCGATCTCGGTTGCTTGTTGAATATTGAAGGGCGTCTCAGACGTACCGGTGATACAACAACGAAGGTCTATCACTTTGCCGAGGTCGTGGCTGGGATGACGGAGTCGTCATGAAAGTCCAAAGCATGCACTTCAAACAAACGGCGTCGATAAAACTTAACGACGCTGTATTGCAAACGGCCATGAAAAAAGCCAAGGGCAAGTTTGTTGACGGTCGTGCGGCGGCCGTTGCTGAAATCGACGCGTGGCAGGACATTCGCACCCATGCAGCGGCGCTGCGTGACCGGGTGATCAACAACCTGGACGCTTACCTGATCGAGTTTGAGCGCAATGCCACCGCCCGTGGCGCGGTGGTGTATTGGGCCGAGACGGCCGAACAGGCAAACACCATCATCGTCGACATTGCGGTCCGCAATGCGGTCAAAATCGCCACCAAGTCGAAGTCGATGGTGAGCGAGGAGATTTCGCTGAATGACGCGTTGGAAGCGGCGGGAATCGAGGTGGTGGAAACGGATCTGGGCGAGTACATTTTGCAACTCGCGCACGAGCCGCCGTCACACATTGTTGCGCCCGCCGTGCATAAATCCAAAGAGCAGGTTGCCGATCTGTTTGTTGCAGCGCACGGCCGGCCGCGTTTGACCGATATCGACGCCATGACGCGCGAGGCGCGCGAGGCGCGCGAGGTGCTGCGCGACAAATTTCTGGGCGCGGACATGGGCATCTCCGGTGCCAATTTTGTGATCGCCGAAACCGGTACCACGCTGACCGTCACCAACGAAGGCAATGCCGATCTGGTGACAACAGTGCCGCGGATCCACTGTGTGGTGACCGGCATCGAAAAAGTCATCCCGACGTTGGAAGACTTTGCCACGTTGATCCGTTTGTTGCCGCGTTCGGCGACAGGCCAAAGTGCCGCCAATTATTTGACACTCACAACGGGCGTGAAAGCGCCTGATGAACTCGACGGCCCGCAGGAAATGCACATTGTTCTGATTGACGCCGGGCGCACCAAGTTGGTCGGCAGTGACATGAAGGAAATGCTGCGCTGCATTCGGTGTGGTGCGTGTATGAACCATTGCCCGGTTTATCAGAATGTCGGCGGCCACGCCTATGGCTGGGTTTACCCGGGGCCGATGGGGTCGGTGCTGACGCCGAGTTATATCGGCATTGAAAATGCCGGCGACCTGCCGAATGCCGCCACGTTTTGTGGTGAGTGCCAGGTGGTGTGCCCGGTGAAAATTCCGCTGCCGGATCTGATGCGGAAATTGCGCGAACGGCAGTTTGATCAGGCACTGCGCCCCTGGCACGAACGTTTTTCGATTCATGTCTGGAATGCGTTCGCAACCCGACCTGCGCTTTATGCGTTCAGTACCAGGGTAGCCGCGCGGGTCGCGTCGTGGTTGGGCGGTAGGGAAAAACGCATGGCATGGCTGCCCGGCCTTGACGGCTGGACAGACGGCCGCGACATGCCGGCCCCGGCGGGAAAAACGTTTCGTGAGTTATATGCAAAGCGCGACGCTGCAAACCGTGAAGGCGTCGCAGGCAAATGAGCGCTCTTGGTGACACTGTCGAGACGGAGAACCTGCTCCATCGCCTCAGCCCAGGCGCCGGGGTTGCGCTTTC
>JANOEV010000486.1:0-3420 GCA_031413695.1 Burkholderiales bacterium | reverse complement strand
CCGCCGAAGCCACCGCCACCATGGAACATGCCTTTGCCACCGGCCAGTAACGCCACAACGAATACGATCACCCCGGCAATGATGGGAAAAAACATCCCGCCCGCCAGGAACCACGCCGCCGCGCCGGTGACGCCACCGGTGGCGGTGGCCCCCAAAAAGCGGCCCAATATCGCACGCAATATTGGCGCGATAAAAATTGCCGCAAACACGGCGAGCATGATGAAGTTGTCACCACCATCAGATTTGCTGGCTTTGCGTTTTTGTGGCGGCGGTGGCAGGGCTTCGCCGTCGATCACCGCGGCCATTTTGTCCACCGCGTTGAATATGCCGTCAGCGAATTTACCTTCGCGAAAACGCGGCGCAACAATTTCGGCGATGATGCGTTTTGACACGGCATCAGTCAGCACGCCTTGCACACCGGGGCCGGTGAGGATCTGCATCTTGCGGTCGTCCTTGGCAATGACAAACAACACGCCGTCATCGACACCTTTGCGGCCCAGTTTCCACGCGTCTCCAACGCGCAGGGCAAAATCAAAAATCGCTTCGGGTTGGGTCGAGCCCACCACCAGCACGGCGATTTGACCGCCCTTTTTTTGCTCAAAAACCCGAATGCGTTCGGTGATTCTGGCGGCGTCCTCGTTCGACAGTGTGTCGGTCAGGTCTGTGACGCGCTTTTCCAACTTTGGCACCGGCAACGGGTCGCCTTCTGCCGCAAACACACCGGCACCCAGCGACGTCTGCAGCACCAGCAAAACCAGCGTGAACAAACACGCGGCGGCCAACCTCAAGCGACCGGCCGTGGCAGGATTGTGTGGCAGAAAGTGTTGCCCGGCGAGGCGCAGTGGCCCCGCCGGTGCGAGTCCGACCATTGGTCTATGCGACTACTTGGTCGGTGCCGGCGTTGCAGGCGCGGCTGGTGCAGCAGGTGTTGCGGGGGTTGCCGGCGTTGCTGGTGCACCAAAGTTCACCTTCGGCGCAACCGAGATGGCTTTTTCGTTTTCCACCGTGAATTGCTCTTTGACCTTGTAGCCAAATAACATCGCCGTGAGGTTTGATGGGAACGAACGTGTCAACACGTTATAGCCTTCGACCGACTCGGTGAAGCGTTTACGCGCGACGGTGATGCGGTTTTCCGTGCCTTCGAGTTGTGACTGGAGTTCACGGAAGTTTGCGTCTGATTTGAGTTGCGGATAGTTTTCCGACACCACCAGCAAACGCGACAGGGCCGACGACAATTCACCCTGTGCGGCTTGGAAATTTTTAACGGCTTTCGGATCGTTTAAGGCATCGGCGGTCAGATTCACCGAGCCGACTTTTGAACGCGCCTGGGTCACGCCCAGCAACACGTCTTTTTCCTGCGAGGCATAACCTTGCACGGTGGCGACCAGATTGGGGATCAGGTCCGAGCGGCGTTGATATTGGTTGACCACTTCGGCCCAGGCTTTTTTCACGCCCTCGTCTTTGGCCTGAAAGTCGTTGTATCCGCAGCCGGAAAGTGCCAGCAGTGCCGTCAAGCCGAACAGAGTAAATAATTTACGCATTTTGTTCCCTTCAATAAATTGGCGACATGAATGCGCCGTGTTGGCAAAACAAATCCACCGGTCGCGACGGATAAATGGGGATGACGACCTATTTTACAAGACCCTTCAAACGCGCAACGTAAAAAAACGGCTAGGCCAGCTTGGCGAATTCACCCTTGGCAAACAGCAAATCTTCCCAAGCCTTGAGCTTTTCCGGAAGGCTGCGCAGCAAATATGACGGATGATAGGTCGCCACCACCGGGATGCCGCGGTAGTGATGCAATTGCCCGCGCAGGCTCGCCATGGTGGCATCGGTGCCGGTGAGTCTGGCCATGGCGGTTTTGCCCAGGGCGACGATGATTTTTGGCTGGATCAAGTCGATTTGTCGATCCAGATACGGTGCACAAGCGGCGGCTTCATCAAGTGTTGGCGTGCGGTTGCCCGGCGGGCGGCATTTAACGACATTGGTAATGTACACATCACGGCCACGCTGCAACCCGGCGGCGGTGAGCATGGCATCGAGCAGCTTGCCGGCCTGGCCGACAAATGGTTCGCCCGATTGGTCTTCCTCGGCGCCCGGCCCCTCACCGATAAACAGCCACGGCCCGGCGGCGGCACCAACACCAACCACCGCCTGTTGGCGCTGCTGGCAAAGGCTGCAGGCCTGACATTCCATCGCGTCGCGTGACATTTCCGCCCATGAAAGGCCACCTATCCGTGCCGCCCGTGCAGGGTTTAAGGGAATGGGGGAAGCTGCAGGGGCTGATGTGCCAACAGCCGTGGCGGCCGTCTTGCTTGCTATCGCAACGGCCGGTTTTTTTATTGCCGGCCTGGCAGGAGCCTCGGCGTGTTGCACCAAGGGCGGTGCCAACTGGGCCGGCGAGGATGAGGGCGCGGTCGATGCCAATTCAGCGCCACCAACCTGCCGGCGCATTTCAAAATGCGGCAACAGTTCCATTTCCATCAGGTAGTCTTTATCCAGCCGCATCGATCGCCTGCTGTTTGATGTTAAGCCCTAAAAACAGTGCATCCTCGCGACCGGTCACCGCCGGGTAATAATCGCGCCGCAAACCGAGCTGGCGAAAACCAAAACGGTCATATAACCGCAGCGCCGCAACATTCGACGGCCGTACTTCGAGGTAAATCACTTCACACGTGGTTAGACGCGCTTCATCGATCAAGTGTTGAACAATGCGGGTGCCAAACCCGTGTCCCTGCCAATGGCTGGCGACGGCGAGATTGAGCAAATGCGCCTCTTCCATCGCCGGCATCACAATCGTGTAACCGACCAATTCTGTCTCAAGCCATACGCCGTTACAGATATAACCGGCGTACAGCGAATCGCGGAAATTGCCAAAGGTCCAGGGGAAGGCATACACGCCCGTTTCGATATTGACCACGGCGGCAAGCTGCGCCTCGCTCAGCGGCCTGAACACCAGGCGCGCGGCCAACGCTGCACCCATTGATGGATCATCTTTCATGACCGCACTCACGCCACCGCCGCCGCTTGTCTGGCGGCGTGAAATTGACGGCGTTCATCAATCGTCATGGCCACATTGTTGCGCAAATAAATCGGTGCCGCATCACGCGGATGCAGCGTCGCGGCCGCGCCCAGCCGTGCATATAACCGTTTGGCTAACGTCAGCAAATAAAACGCCTCTGGCAGCGACGTCGAAAACGTTGGCAGCATAAACCCCGGCAGCATGCTTGAAAGGTTTGCGATCAGCGCATCACCCAAAGCCGGAATTGCAAACGCGCTGCCGATCCCGATTGTTTTGCCGTTTGCCGGCCAGTTGGTGGTGAGGTCGGGCAGTTGATCGGGTTTGACCAATCGCGGCGCAACAATGTCAACAAAACCAGTGTCGGTTGATTCATCGCGCTGGTACGCTGCGAAATAGAC
>JANOEV010000485.1:0-4232 GCA_031413695.1 Burkholderiales bacterium | reverse complement strand
CGGGCCAAGCTCACTCTTGTTGCGATTTTCAAAGTCAACAAAATACGTACCGCGGATCAACATGCCCCAGTCTTCCCACTTGGCGGAAAGTTCATGGGTGCCCTTGATCACATTGGCAAACGGACTGTTTTTCTTGTAGTTGCGTGTGCCGTCGTCTTCGTTAACCGAACGCGACGTGCCGCCGTTGGCGAGACCGATCAGGCTTTTGTCAGGGTCGCTTGTGCGGATCGAGAGTCCATATGAAAATGTACTGTCGAAACTGCCGGCGATGCCACTGTCGAATTTGAACTGTTCTGCAGAGACACTACCCGCCATCGCCAAACCAACAGCGAGTGCCGACAACTTTAATGCAGGTGAAAAAAATGGGCGTGATGAATGAGACATGGACATCTCTTGTTCTCCTAGGCGGGTAAAGTTACGTGAAATTATTATTTGGCACAGCGTGTTCAAAACAAAATCGGCACGACAAAAATTCAGCCACGTAAACCCTTGTCGATTTCGTTGCATCTTACCGGAAAAGTCTGCAACAAGTGTTGTATTCCTGCTCGCTTTTACCCGCATTTTCATGCGGCACTGCACAAATTGACTGATGGGTCAGCAACGCAAAATTCGCATTGTTTTTTGCCCTACAAAATCTCGAAAAGTCCGGCCGCACCCATGCCGGTACCGATGCACATGGTCACCATGCCCCATTTTCGTTTGGTGCGGCGCATGCCATGGATAAGTGTCGCCGTCCGGATGGTGCCGGTCGCACCAAGCGGGTGCCCCAACGCGATTGCGCCGCCCTGCAAATTGATACGGTCCGGATTCAAACCAAGCTCTTTGATCACCGCAAGTGACTGCGCGGCAAACGCCTCATTTAGTTCGATCCAGCCCAAGTCGTCCTGATGCACACCCGCTTGTTTGAGCACTTTCGGGATCGCCTTGATCGGACCGATGCCCATGATCTCCGCGGGAACACCGGCAACGGCAAACGAATGAAATTTTGCCAGCGGTGTGATGTTGTACTTTTTGAGCGCACGTTCGCTCATCAACATCACCGCACCGGCACCATCAGACATCTGTGACGAATTGCCGGCGGTGACACTACCGCGCGCGGCAAACACCGTTTTAAGTTTCGCCAACGATTCGATGGTTGAATCCGGCCGCGGCCCTTCGTCGTTTTCGGCGAGACGTTTTTTATGTTTGACGGCACCGCTGGCAAAGTCCGGCAATGCCGTATCAATTTCGTAGGGGACAATTTCGTCACGGAACAAACCATCGGCAATCGCCTTGGAAGCCTTTTGGTGCGACGCCACCGCAAACGCATCCTGCTGTTCGCGCGTGATTTTCCATTGATTCGCGACGTTCTCGGCAGTGATGCCCATGCCATAGGCGATGCCGATATTATCGTTGTTGGCAAACACGTTGTTGTTCAATGCAATTTTGTTGCCCATCATCGGCACCATGCTCATGCTTTCGGTGCCGGCGGCAATCACAATGTCGTCGTCCCCAGTACGAATCCGATCCGCCGCCATGCTCACCGCTTGCACGCCGGACGAACAAAAGCGGTTGATGGTCACCGCCGGCACACTGTCCGGCAGGCCGGCGAGCAACACCCCGATACGCGCCACGTTCATGCCCTGCTCACCTTCCGGCATCGCGCAGCCGACAATCACATCGGCAATATCGTGCGGGTCAAGTCCGGGCACCCTGGCCATCACACCCCGCAGCACATGCGCGAGCATGTCGTCGGGCCGCACATTTTTGAACATGCCGCGCGGCGCTTTGCCGACCGGTGTACGAACGGCGGCAACGATGTAGGCGTCTTGAATTTGTTTGGTCATTTTAGTTTCCTCGACATGGCATTGTCGCGCGCGCAACCGCGACTCAATTTGATTCGTAAGGTCTGCAGCCCGCTAGTTCCGTAACGGCTTGCCATTTTTCAACATATACGCAATCCGTTCCTGCGTCTTTGGCATCTTGGCCAATTCGCAAAAATGTTTGCGCTCCAGGTCGAGCATCCATTGTTCGTTGACCAATGTTCCCGGCTCGACCATGCCGCCGCACAGCACCTCGGCAATACGCGACGAGACTTCGTAGTCGTGATCTGAAATGAAGCCGCCGGCTTTCATGTTGATGAGCATCATTTTCATGGTCGCCACGCCGGTGTAACCCGCGACGGCAAACGGTGCGGCCGGCAGCGCAGGGCGAAAGCCCGTATCCGCCATGGCGCGCGCCTCGGTGAGTGCGACATAGAGCAACTCACCCTTGTTAAAAATGATACGGTCCGACTCGCGCAAATAACCCATCTCTTGGGCGTGTTCCGCGCTCTTGGAGACTTCGCCCATCGCCATGCGCATAAAAACTTTTTGCAATTGTGGCATCACGTCGCCGTTGACTGTCGTCAATGCCGCGCGCAAGGCAAATTCTTTGCAGCCGGCACCGGCCGGCAACAACCCGACGCCGGCTTCAACCAACCCGATATAACTTTCGATCGACGCGACCACTTTGTTCGAGTGCATGACAAATTCACAGCCCCCGCCTAATGCCAACCCGTCCACGGCAGATACCACCGGCACCATTGAATGCTTGATACGCATGGACGTCGCCTGAAATTTGGCGACCATTGCTTCGAATTCATTGTACTGTTGCGCCTGCAATCCTTCGAGGGCTTTGGCGAGGTTGGCACCAACCGCATAAGGCGCTTCGTGCCAGATCACCACCGCCTTGAAATCTGCCTCGGCACGATCAAGCGCCTGCAACACGCCGTCGAGCACTTCTTCGCCAAGCGAATGCATTTTTGATTTGAAGGAAACAATTGCGACGTCGTCAAATCCGGCGGTGGTCCACATGCGCACCCCTTCACCCTCAACGATGGTGGTGCCCTTGTCGGTTTTTTCACCGAGCATCAATTCGGGGAAAATTTGCCGCCGATAAACCGGTAACGCTGAACGTGCGACCGTTTTTTTGGTGGTTGCGGAATAGGAACCGTCGGCGGCGTGTACGCCGCGGCGGTCGGTTTCCATCACCCAGGCCGGCAATGGTGTGTTGGCCATGGTTTTGCCGGCGGCAATGTCCTCGGCGATCCATTTGGCAATCTGTTGCCACCCCGCCGCTTGCCAGGTCTCGAACGGCCCCATCTTGTAGCCAAATCCCCAGCGAATGGCGAAATCAATATCGCGTGCCGAATCGGCGATATCGGCGAGTTGCACGGCGCAGTAGTGCCACAGATCGCGGAAGATGGCCCAGAGGAATTGCGCCTGCGGATGCGACGAGGCACGCAGCGCGGCAAATTGTTCAGCCGGATTTTTGATTTTCAGAATCATGGCAACGTCATCGGCAATCTTGCCCTCATTGGCGACGTAATCCGTTTTGGCGAGATCCAGCACCAAAATGTCTTTGCCCTTTTTTGTATAAAAGCCCGATTTGGTCTTTTGACCGAGCAGGCCTTTTTCGATCATGACTTTCATGTAGTGCGGAACCGCGTAATGTGCGTGCCAGGGATCATTTGGCAGATTGTTATCCATGGTTTTGAAGGTGTGCGCAAGCGTATCGAGGCCGACGACGTCGGCGGTGCGATAGGTTGCACTCTTGGCGCGGCCGATTGCAGGACCGGTCAATGCATCGACCTCGCCAAAGCCGAGTTTGAATTGTTGTGTGTGATACATCGTTGCGGCGATCGAAAACACACCGATACGATTCGCCACGAAGTTTGGTGTGTCCTTGGCACGAACCACGCCTTTGCCAACAGTGGTCGTGAGGAATGTTTCAAGTTGATCGAGGATCGACGGCTCGGTGACGGCCGTGGGGATCAATTCGACAAGTTTCATATAACGCGGCGGGTTAAAAAAATGGATGCCGCAAAACCGGTGGCGCAACGCCTCCGGAAACACCTTGCTCAATTCCGTAATCGACAGGCCCGAGGTATTCGAGGCAAAGATGGATTTCTCACTGATAAACGGTGCGACCTTTTCGTAAAGCGATTTTTTCCAATCCATGCGCTCTGAGATGGCCTCGATGATCAAATCGCAGCCTCGCAACAGCTCGAGGTGTTCGTCGTAATTGGCGGCGACAATTTGCGCGGCCTTGGTTTAACCGCCACCAGTCGTACCCCTGGCCGTCGACAGTTCCGGAGCCGGTAATGGACACATCGGTCAGTCCATGACCGGTGATGAGACCCGCGTGGGTATCTGAATAGCGATATCCGCAACTTTCCATTGTCGGGCAGGGATAATCATCCATATTGCGGC
>JANOEV010000484.1:0-3632 GCA_031413695.1 Burkholderiales bacterium | reverse complement strand
TCAAAAACACAGCGCCATGCACCAAATTCGGGGAAGGGCAAAAACCCCGCCCGCACCAAATGCTGCGACGGCCAAATGCACAGCCCCGCAGCAAATGCCGGAGAAGACACGTCACTGTGTTACCGACACCGGTGAAGTCGTATAATTTTTACTCGCGCATCCAATCATTTTTTGCAGGAGAACCACCATGTCCGCAGTCTTGAAACCCTCCCCCGCCGCTGCCCCAACTGTCAAACTGCTCATCAATGGCGCACTGGTTGAATCCAGGGCCAAGGTCTGGCGTGACGTGGTCAACCCGGCGACGCAGCAAGTGTTGGCGCGGGTGCCAATGTGTGATGCCGGCGAAGTCGATGAAGCCGTACAAGCCGCCGCCGCCGCATTCAAGACCTGGAAAAACGCACCGCTCGGCCAGCGCGCGCGCATCATGCTGAAGCTGCAAGAGCTAATCCGCCGCGATATGAAAAAACTCGTCGCATGCCTGACCGCCGAACAGGGAAAGACCCTGCCCGATGCCGAGGGCGACGTGTTTCGCGGCTTGGAAGTGGTTGAACACGCCTGTTCGATCGGCTCGTTGTCGCTCGGTGAAATGGCCGAGAACGTCGCCAATGGCATCGATACCTATTTCATCCGGCAACCGATTGGTGTGTGCGCCGGCATCACCCCGTTTAATTTCCCGGCGATGATCCCGCTGTGGATGTTCCCGATGGCCATTGTCACCGGCAATACGTTTGTGTTGAAGCCCTCCGAGCAAGACCCGATGACCACCATGTTGCTGGCCGAATTGGCGATGGAAGCGGGTGTGCCGCCGGGTGTATTGAATGTGATTCACGGCGGCAAGGAAAGTGTCGACGCATTGTGTGTGCACCCAACTGTCAAGGCGGTTTCGTTTGTCGGCTCGTGCCACGTTGGTGAGCATGTTTACAACCTCGCCTCGCCTCGACCCACGGCAAACGTGCGCAATGCATGATGGGTGCAAAAAACCACGCGATTGTTATGCCCGATGCCAACAAGGATCAGTCACTCAACGCCTTGGTTGGCGCTGGTTTTGGCGCGGCGGGCCAACGTTGTATGGCGACCTCGGTCGCGGTGCTGGTCGGCAAGGCGGGTGAATGGATTCCCGACATTGTTGCCAAGGCAAAAACCCTCAAGGTCAGCGCCGGCATTACGCCCGGTGCGGATGTCGGGCCGGTGATTTCGCAGCAGGCAAAAAAACGTATCGAAGGCCTAATTCAAAAAGGTGTGGATGAAGGCTGCAAACTCGAGTTGGATGGTCGCAACCCCACGGTTGACGGATTTCCCAATGGTAACTTCATCGCTCCGACAATTTTTTCCGGGGTCAAGCCGCACCACACCGTATACCGCGAAGAGATCTTTGGCCCGGTGTTGGTGATCGTCGCGGTCGATACGCTCGATGACGCCATCGAACTGACCAACGCCAATCCGTATGGCAACGGCACCGGCATCTTCACGCAAAGTGGTGCCGTCGCCCGCAAGTTCCAAAACGAAATCGATGTCGGTCAGGTTGGTATCAATGTGCCGGTGCCCGTGCCGGTGCCCTACTTCAGCTTCACCGGTTCACGCGGATCGAAGTTGGGTGATCTTGGGCCCTACGGCAAACAGGTCATCCAGTTTTATACCCAGACCAAAACGGTGACGGCGCGGTGGTTTGATGATGCGGCCGATGCGGGCAAAAACGGTGGTGGCGTGAATACGACAATTTCGTTGAAATAGTTTTTGTCTGCGAAGAAACGGGCAATCGAGGACGGGAATATGAAAATTGCATTTATCGGCCTCGGCCACATGGGCAACCCCATGGCGCGCAATTTATTAAAGCACGGTCATACGCTCAAGGTGTTTGACGTGGTGCAGGACTTGGTCAAGAAGATGACCGATCTTGGTTGTGAAGCAGCGACCTCCGCTGGCGCCTGTGTCAAAGGCGTCGATGTTGTCATCACCATGCTGCCCTCGTCGCCGCACGTGCGTTCGGTCTACACCGGCGCACATGGTGTGCTCGCCAGCGTGGCGCCCGGCACGTTGTTGATCGACTCCTCCACCATCGACCCACACACCGCACGCGATGTGGCGATGGATGCACGCGCAAACGGTACACCGATGGTTGATGCGCCTGTCTCCGGCGGCACCGGCGGCGCGGAAGCGGGCACATTGACGTTTATGGTTGGCGGCGAAGTGGCAGATTTCGAAAAAGCCCGAACCATTCTCGCCTGCATGGGCAAAAACATTGTGCATTGTGGCGGCGCCGGCAACGGCCAGGTCGCCAAGATTTGCAACAACATGATGCTCGCCATCGAGATGATCGCCACCGCCGAGGGTATGGCGCTCGCCGCCAAACTCGGCATGGACCCGAAGGTGTTTGCCGCGATCGCCAATACATCAAGTGGACGCTGCTGGTCGTCCGACACCTACAACCCCTACCCCGGCGTGATTGATTCGGCGCCGGCTTCGCGCGGCTACAGCGGTGGTTTTGGTTCGGATTTGATGCTCAAGGATTTGACGCTGGTTACCGAAGCGGCCAAGGCGGCCAAACAGCCGGTGATGATGGGCGCTGCCGCACAACAGCTTTATCAAATGCATTCGAATCTCGGCAACGGCGCGCTGGATTTTTCGTCGATTATCAAACTGTACAAAAAAGATTGATCCGCGCATTCAGCTGTCGTGACGGCAGCTAAGATTTCGCTCTTGCGGAGGCTCGAGCACAATAACCCACTTAGACCCCGGCCTCCGCCGGGGAAACAGCCTAAATCATGATTGAACACAAAATTGTCGGCCACACCTGCGTCATCACACTCAACAATCCGCCCGCCAATACCTGGACGCCTGAATCACTCGCCGCGCTGAAAACGTTGGCGCATACACTCGACGCCGACGACAACATTTATGCGGCGGTCCTGACCGGCGGCGGTGAGAAGTTTTTTTCGGCGGGTGCCGACTTAAAACGTTTTCAGGGCGGTGATGAAAAGGGCGTGCTGGCGGCGCGGCATTTTATTCATACCTTTGGCGCGGCGTTCGAGGCATGGATGAACACCCGTTTTGTCACTATTGCCGCCATCAACGGCTACTGTATGGGCGGCGGGCTCGAAGGCGCTCTGGCGTGTGATATTCGTATCGCCGAAAGCCACGCACAAATGGCCATGCCGGAACCCGGCGTCGGCTTGTTGCCAGGCGGCTGTGGCACACAAAATTTGCCGTGGTTGATCGGCGAAGGCTGGGCCAAACGTATGATCCTGACCGGTGAGCGGGTCAACGCCGAAACCGCATTGCGCATCGGACTGGTCGAAGAAGTGGTCGAAAAAGGCAAATCTCTCGACGCGGCCTTGGCCATGGCCGAACGCGTGGCATCGCTGTCGCCGAAGTCGGTCGCGTTCTGCAAGTCGCTCATCCATAACGCACGCAATGGAGTTCCGCGTAGCGCCGGGTTGGCACTCGAACGCGAACGGTTTATGGATTTGTTCACGTTTGAAGACCAGGCCGAGGGTGTGGCTGCGTTTCTGGAAAAGCGCAAACCGAACTGGATTGAGTAAATCCTGTCTGAGGTCCACCTTACGCCAATTCAACAACGAACCCTCATGATCCAGGAACAGAAACCGCCCTCGGCGCCCTCGGCGCCCTCGCCA
>JANOEV010000483.1:0-12217 GCA_031413695.1 Burkholderiales bacterium | reverse complement strand
CAGATTTTTGCATTGAGCTTCAACTCACAAATTGCAATAGGCAAGGTCAAACTCCACATCCTGCTCGTAAACCTTGGTGCGCTGCACACTGCCCGGCAAAATAAAACGGATATTAAGCGCGTATTTGTTGGCGCTAATTTCAGGAACGCACGGCAAATCCTGCGTCACATTGAGGCGGAGCATATGTGCGGCACGCTCCATTGGCATTTGTTGGAATATGCCGCCGTACGCGACCAGCGACAGTGTTTTGCCGCTCTCGCGAAGCACCCGCAGGACAATCCGCAGCGCCACACCGATTCCGGCAATCGGCTCAAGCCATGTATTCAAATCGTGGCGCCTTTCGGCGTCAGCGCGATGCAGCCAGTGGTGATAGGAGGGAAGGTCAAATTCACAGGTTCCACCCGGAATTGCCGCACGCTGCTTGATGGTCATCAACCATTCATTTTCGCGCAGCACCTGTCCGGTCTTGCCGGATGACGCGAGTAGCGCGGCAAATGCAACCTCAATTTCCTCGACGACCACATCGAGTTTTTCGATGGAAATTGCCGGATTCTCGCGCAGCGCTTCAAGAAACAATCGTTGCCGATCCAATTCTTGCAAGAGATCCGACTTCAAGTCGCCCCGGCTGGAGACTTCAAGAATTTCAAAAATTCCGCTCAGGGCCGCCTGATGGTCAAGCGGCGAATCCTTGGCGCAAAAAAACGCCACCCGATCAAACAGGTCTTCGAGGCGAAGCAGCGTGCGTATGCGCTCGTTTAATGGATATTCGTATGTAATCACTGGCGGAACAATCTGGTCGTCTCCCGGCAGGCGCGGCCGACACGCTGACATTGTGAACCATCACGGTGTGCTTCGCAAATCACGCGCACCTGTCGGCACCCGACAACAGCCCCAAATACCGCATATGCAGCGTTTCGATCTGGCTGCGCAGTGACGACAATGACGCGCCATTGTGAATGACGTCGTCGGCGAGTTGCAGCCTGATGCTGCGCGGGGCCTGTGCGGCAATTATTTTTTTTGCCGTGTCAATCGACAAACCGGGACGCTTTATCACCCGCTGAATCTGTGTTTCTTCCGTGCAGTCAATACTGATGGTTCGCCACACTAGCGAACGGAAGGTCAACCGCTCATAAAGCAGCGGGACGGCAAGAATCGCATAGGCTTTGCTGATCGCGATTTTCGCCAGGTCGCTTTGCGCCTGCGCCAAGATCAGCGGATGCAGGATTTCCTCGAGGCGCTGTCTTGCGGCGGGGTTATCAAACGCCATTGCCCGCATTTTCTGCCGGTCCATTTCACCGGCATTTCCAAGCATTTCTGGCCCAAACGCCGCTCCTATCAAGGGGTTTGCTTTTCCGCCGGGCGCTGTTAGCTGGTGGGCAATCTTGTCGGTGTCGACAATATCCACACCCAGCGACTCAAATACCTCGGTTGCCGCCGATTTGCCAGAACCAATGCCGCCGGTCAGACCGACAATTTTCACGCGGCCGCCATCACGTCCGGCCAAGGGCCCAATACCAGCGGTTGATATCAGCACCCCAGACCATCGCGATAAAGCCGGCCGCGGCCAGATAGGGACCAAAGGGGATCTTGGCACCCTTTTCACGACCATACATCACAATGCCAACGATTCCGACGACCGCTCCAACCGCGGCCGAAAGCAATATGACCTGACCCAACATTTGCCAACCGAGCCATGCGCCGATGGCCGCCAGCAGCTTGAAGTCGCCGTAACCCATGCCTTCTTTGCCGGTGGTCAACTTAAACATCCAGTAAACCGACCATAACGCGAGGTAACCGGCGGCGGCACCAAACACGGCAGAAGGCAGCGACGTAAACACACCGAACGTATTCACAATCAACCCCGCCCAGAGCAGCGGCAACGTGATGTCATCAGGCAAAAATGTGGTGTCGGCGTCAATAAAGGTCAACGCGATCAGCGCCCAGGTAAAGCCGATTGCACATGCCGCACCGGCTGAAACACCGAATTTCCACGCCAGAAAGGCGGTCATCAGTCCGGTCAAGGCTTCGATGATCGGATAACGCGGGCTGATCCGTGTTTTGCAGGCGGCGCATTTGCCGCGCAAAAAAATGTAGCTCACCACCGGGATGTTTTCCATTGCGGTGATCGTGTGGCCGCATTTTGGACAGCCTGATCGCGGCACCACTAAATTGTATTTGGGAACAGCCGTTGATCGCGCGGCCTGCGCCGCTTTCTCGGCTTCTTCAGGGTGCAAAAACTCCATGCACTGCTGCTTCCAATCCGCCTCCATCATTTTCGGCAGCCGATGGATGACCACATTCAAGAAACTGCCGACCATCAACCCCAATACACCGAGGGTGGTGATATAGAACCCGATATTTGCGCGAAACGCGTCGAATAGATCCATGTTTTTTCTCAACAGCGCGCGTCGCGACCAACCGCGCGCTGCCGCACCGGTTTTTCGGATGCTAGTGGTTGTTTATACGACCTGGCCCATCTTAAAGATCGGCAGATACATCGCGATCACCAGACCACCGATGATGACGCCCAACACGGCCATGATCAGCGGTTCCATCAAGCTGGAAAGGGCGTCGACCGCGTCATCAACTTCGCGTTCAAAAAAGTCCGCGACTTTGCTCAGCATGCCATCCAATGCGCCGGACTCTTCGCCGATGGCGCACATTTGCAGCACCATATTTGGAAATACGCCGGCGTTTTGCATTGACACGGTAAGACTCGAACCGGTTGACACTTCCTGCTGAATTTTCTTGGTTGCCATCATATAAACGCGGTTACCTGCCGCGCCGGCCACCGAGTCGAGCGCCTCAACCAGCGGGACACCGGCGGCAAACATGGTCGACAGGGTGCGGGTCCAGCGTGCAATCACCGCCTTGCGCACCAAATCGCCGACCACCGGCAGTTTCAGCATCAATCTATCCATCGCAAACTGCATTTTTTCACTGCGCTTCAACGCATTGGTAAACAACCAGAACGCGCCGCCGATACTGCCAAAAATCAACCACCAGTAGGCGGTGAAAATTTCCGAAATTTGCATCACCACCAGCGTCGGGGCGGGCAGGTTGGCGCCAAAGCCCTGGAACAGTTCCTTGAACTGCGGGATCACAAAAATCATGATGACCGCGGTGACGATAAACGCGACGACCAGAATGGAGATTGGATAGAACAGGGCTTTTTTGATCTTGCCCTTGATGGCGAGCATTTTTTCCTTGTAAATCGCCAGGCGGTCCAACAAGCTGTCGAGAATACCGGCCTGTTCGCCCGCGCCGACCAGATTACAGAACAAATTATCAAAATACAGCGGGTATTTGCGGAACGCTGATGCGAGGCTCGAGCCGGTCTCAACTTCAGTCTTGATTTCCAGCAGCAAACGGGTAACCGACGGGTTGCTATGGCCTTTTGCCACAATATCAAACGCCTGCAGCAACGGCACACCGGCCTTCATCATGGTCGCCAACTGGCGGGTGAAAAACGTGATGTCCATTTCGGTGATCTTTTTGCCGCTGCCGCTCGATGCCTTTTTGACCTTGGCATTTTGGATACCCTGGCGGCGCAATGTGGCGTTGACAATATTCTCGCCGGAGGCGCGCATCTCGCCCTTGACCTGTTTGCCGGATTTGTCCTTGCCTTCCCACGTATAGATATAGACTTTGACGTCTTTGGACGGTTTTGCGACAGCAACCATGATTGACTCCTTAGTACACCCGGTGCACCCGGTGAGGTATTAGGTTATTCGTTGGTAACGGATTCAATTTCTTCCAGCGAGGTCATCCCCGCCCTTACCTTGCGCAGCCCAGACTGGCGGAGATCCGAAACACCCTCGCGACGCGCCTGATCGGCAATATCAATTGCGGTACCGTTGTTCATGATGATGCGCGTCATTTCGTCGGTGATCGGCATGACCTGATAGATACCGCAACGGCCTTTGTACCCGCTATTCTTGCATATGTCACAACCAACCGGCCCGTACGGCTGCCATGTGCCGTCGAGTTCCTCTTCGCTGAAGCCTGCGCGGACCAACACATCCCTGGGCAACTCGATCGGCCGCTTGCACGAACACAATCGTCGCGCCAGCCGCTGCGCGGTGATCAAAATGACACTCGTGGCAATATTGAACGGCGCAATACCCATGTTCATCAACCGCGTCAGCGTGGTCGGGGCGTCATTGGTATGCAGCGTCGACAACACCATATGGCCGGTTTGCGCGGCTTTGATGGCGATTTCACCGGTTTCAATATCGCGAATCTCGCCGACCATGATGATGTCGGGATCCTGACGCAAGAAAGACTTTAATGCCGCCGAAAAAGTCAGTCCCGCCTTGTCGTTGACGTTAACCTGATTGATGCCGGGCAAATTGATTTCGCACGGATCTTCGGCGGTGGAAATATTGATGCCCGGCTTGTTCAGGATATTCAAACAGGTATAAAGCGAGACCGTTTTCCCCGAGCCGGTCGGACCGGTGACCAACACCATGCCGTAGGGCCGGCCGATCGCCTTGAGCAGCGCTTCTTTTTGTTCGGGGTCGTATCCCAGCGCTTCGATACCGAGCGTGGCGCTCGACGGGTCGAGAATACGCATACAAATTTTTTCGCCAAACATGGTCGGCAGGGTCGACACACGAAAGTCGATCGCACGGGTTGGCGACAGCCGGAGCTTCATGCGACCGTCCTGTGGCACCCGCTTTTCGGAAATATCAAGTTTGGAAATCACCTTGATCCGCGAAACAATTTTTTCCTTGATCGCCAATGGTGGTTGCGCCACTTCATACAGGATGCCATCGGTGCGGTAACGGATTCGATAAAACTTTTCATAGGGCTCGAAATGAATATCCGAGGCGCCACCATTGATGGCGTCGAGCAATACTTTTTGCACGTATTTGACGACCGGTGCGTCATCGATTTCTTCAATCGGGCCACCACCTTCCTGTACTGCATCCCCCAGCCCGCTATCGTCGCCAAGATCTATGTTTTCAAGCGACGTGTCGTCGCCGATCATCGTATCAAGCGTCTTGGCACTTGATTCGCCAAACTTTTTCAACAGAACGGCAAGTTTGTCTTCTTCGACAACGATTGGTTCGACCGTGGAGCCTGTGGCAAATTTCAGCGCGGAAAATGTTTCTTCGTTGGTCGGATCCGATGTGCCGACAAACAGCCTGTTGCCGCGCTTGTGCAAAGGAATCACCCGCTTTGAGCCAATCAGCTTGGTGTCAATCAGTGTTGTCGGCAGCAAATCGACATCGATCAAATGCAGATCAAGGATTGGCACACCAAAGGTGGTGGACGCAAAATTAGCGACATCGCGCGCCGACACCTTCTTCGATTGAACCAACTGTTCAATAAAGGTTACGCCGGCTTTTTTTGCGTCGGCTTGGATCACATTCGCATCGCCCTGCACAAGCCGGCCCTGTTGCACCAGGGCGCGGGCGAGGGGACTGATCATGGTGGCGACGGCTGCGGCCATAAACTCCTACAGGCGGTTATTTCGCGGGGCAAAACAAATAATGTTAAGAAACAACATGATGCTCTTTACCTAACATATTGTAAAGATACACTATTTTGGTGGGAACCCCGTGTGCCCACCGATTCCGCTAACCGGCCGGCGTGGGCTCAACCAACAGTTTTTCAATTGCCGTGATCATGTCCGCCGATTGCGGCTCAACGCGCGAGCCAAAGCTTGCCGAGGCCTTACCGTCACGGCCAATCAAATACTTGTGGAAATTCCATTTCGGCCGCTGCCCTGTCGCTTTGGCAAGCGCCTCGTGCAGCGGATTTGCCGAACCCTCAACCACCGACGATTTCGCAATCATCGGAAACTTTACCTTGTAGGTACGTTCGCAAAAATCAGCCACTTCGGCGTTACTACCCGGCTCCTGTTTGCCAAAATCGTTGGCGGGGAAGCCCAACACAACCAGCCCGCGATCCTTGTATTTATCCTGGATTGCCTGCAGCCCCTCATATTGCTTCGTATAGCCGCAATTGCTGGCGGTGTTGACCACCACCACCACCTTGCCGGCATATTGGCAAAGGTCGATCTTGCCACCTTGCAGGGTGTCAAATTTTTGGTTGAGTAACGCCGGACACGCTGGCGCAGTTGCGCCAGACTTTGCCGCATTTGGCGCCGCATGAATAACCGCCATGTTCTGAAGCATGACGAACGCGCCGATTGGCAGCAGCCACTGCTTGATGAATGCCCTGATTCTGACCATATTGCTGCTCCGATTAAAAAGACGTGGGGAAATGCCGGACTGCCAATGGAAATCGCCTGGCCGGTCCACAGTTTACCGTTCACCCACGCCGGGCGGCACGGTCGTCACTGTTATAATTTTGCAGCGAATTCACCAAAAAAATCATCCGGCCGGGAATGCCTTCGGTCTTGAGCAACCCTGGTGCTGGTTGGGACTATTTTTTCCCGGCCGTTTCACACCCCACCTTTGCCGATCGCCAACACCCGACACATGCCGCTTTTTGTCCTTGGTCTAAACCACCGCACCGCTCCCATCGATATTCGTGAGAAGGTTGCGTTTTCAAATGATCGCCAGCGCCCGGCGCTCGAGGCCATGCGCGTCGCATGTTCGGCGGACGAAGCGGTATTGATATCAACCTGTAACCGTACCGAGTTGTATTTGCGTGGCGCAGATGAAACGGTGGTGGATCGCGCGATTGAGTGGCTACAGGCCGCACCGGAAGCCGGACATCAAAATCTGCTGCCGCATTTGTACCGTCATGCCAATGCCGATGCAACCCGCCACGCATTCAGGGTTGCGGCCGGACTCGATTCGATGGTGCTGGGCGAACCACAAATATTGGGCCAGGTGAAATATGCGGTAAAGGTTGCCAATGAAGCCGGCGCACTTGGCGGTCCGCTCGAACGTCTGTTCCAAGAGACGTTTCAGGTGGCCAAGAAAGTACGCAGTCAAACCGAAATCGGCGCAACCTCGGTGAGCATGGCGGCGGCATCCCTCAAGCTCGCCAAGCAACTGTTTGGCGACATTCGTGAAATCAGGATTTTGTTCATTGGCGTCGGGGAGATGATCCAGCTTGCCGCCACCCATTTTGGCGCCCAATCCCCCAAGGCGATGGTTGTCGCAAACCGCACGCTGGCGCGCGGACGCGAGTTTGCAAATGAGTTTGGCGAAGAGACAACGATAGCCGCGATTGCGCTTGCCGAGCTGCCTGATTGTATTCATGAGTTTGACGCCATCATTACCTCGACTGCATCGAGCTTGCCGATCATCGGCAAGGGAATGATCGAACAGGCATTAAAGCGCCGCCGCCACAAGCCGATATTCATGGTCGACCTCGCGGTGCCGCGTGATATCGAATCGGCAGTCGGCGAATTGGACGATGTCTATCTGTACACACTCGACTCGCTGGGGAAAATGGTCGAGCAAAATCTGGCCAAGCGCGAGAACGCCGTGATTGCCGCCGAGACAATTATCGACGCCCATACCAACAAATACATGCACTGGTTGTCGGTCCGCAATGCGGTGCCGGTCATTCAGCAGTTGCGTGGCAAGGCCGAGCGCTACCGCATGATCGAACTGGAGCGTGCGCAAAAAATGCTCGCCAGGGGCGACGATCCGGCGCGCGTGATCGAAGCGCTGGCACAAGGTCTGACCAATAAGTTCCTGCATCACCCGATGGCGGCGTTGAAACGCGTTTCACCGGCGGAGCGCGAATCGCTGACCGATGCACTCGAACAGCTTTACCCTGAAAGTCCGGAAGACGAATGAAAGCATCAATCGAACAAAAATTGCAGTCTCTGGTTGAGCGTATTGCAGACCTCGACCGCCTGCTCGCCTCACCGGACGTCGTCAGTAACATGGATTCGTACCGCAAAATCACCCGCGAACACGCCGAAATCGCTCCGGTGGTCGCACTTTTTAACGAGTACAAAAAAGCCGAAGCGGATATCAGCGCCGCGCACGAGATGGGCAAAGATCCGGACATGCGTGAATTTGCCGAGGAGGAAATCCGCGCCAGCAAAGCCGCGATCGAAACCATCGAATTGTCGCTGCAAACGGCGTTGTTGCCGAAAGATCCAAACGACGACAAGAACATCTTTATCGAAATACGTGGTGGCACCGGCGGTGATGAATCGGCACTTTTTGCCGGCGACCTATTCCGCATGTACACGCGTTATGCCGAGCGGCAACGTTGGCAGGTCGAGATTATTTCGGAATCACCCGGCGAGGTGGGCGGCTACAAAGAGGTGATTGCACGCATCGTCGGTCAGGGCGCATATTCGCGTCTCAAATTCGAATCGGGCGGCCACCGCGTACAGCGCGTGCCAGCCACCGAGACGCAGGGGCGCATTCACACATCGGCGGCGACGGTTGCGATCATGGCCGAGGCAGACGAATCCACCGACGTCATCATCAACCCGGCCGATGTTCGTGTCGATACGTTCCGCGCCTCAGGTGCCGGCGGGCAACACATCAACAAAACCGATTCGGCGGTGCGGCTCACCCACATACCGACCGGCATTGTGGTTGAGTGTCAGGATGGACGCTCACAACACAAAAACAAGGATCAAGCCTGGCGCGTATTGGCCGCACGGATCAAAGACAAACAAACGCGCGAGCAGCAAGCCAAAGAAGCCGCCGAACGCAAGTCGCTGATCGGCTCCGGTGATCGCTCGGAGCGGATCCGCACCTACAACTTTCCGCAGGGACGGGTGACCGACCATCGCATTAATCTGACGCTGTACAAAATCGACGCCATCATGGACGGCGACTTGAGTGATCTGACCAACGCATTGATTTCAGAGCATCAGGCCGAGCAGCTTGCCTCCCTCGGCGTTTAGCAAATCGGCTTGTCATGGACGTAGGTGAAGCGCTCAAACTTGCAGCCTCCCGCATCGACCGTATCGACGCGCAATACCTGCTTGCACGATTGACCGGCCAAACGCGCGCATGGCTCATCGCCCACGCTGAACGCGTACTCGTCGCTCATGACACATTGCTGTTTGAACAACAGGTAACGGCCCGGGCGAACGGCGTCCCGGTTGCGCAGATCATCGGCAGTCGTGAATTCTACGGACGGGAATTTGCGGTGAATGAACACGTGTTGATTCCGCGCCCCGAGACAGAAATTTTGGTGGAACAAGCATTGGCGGCCATCTCCGGCAATAAATGGCCGGAAAGCGTCGTCAATCCACGGGTTTTAGATTTAGGCACCGGTAGCGGCGCAATCGCCATCACCCTCGCCCTGGAAATCCCGCTCGCCAGGATAACCGGCATCGACAAGTCGATTGATGCGTTGAATGTTGCCCGCCAAAATGCCGCCGCGCTCGGGGCCGATGTGCGATTTATTGAAACCGATTGGTATGCCGCCCTGCAGGGTGAAAAATTTGATGTGATTGTCGCCAACCCGCCATACATTGCCAAAAACGACGCACACCTGCTGGCCGGTGATTTGCGTTTTGAGCCGCATATGGCATTGACCGACGATAGCGACGATGGTCTGGCGTCGATCCGCGCCATTATTGCGGGGGCCCGCGCGCATCTGAACGATGGCGGCTGGCTACTCATTGAACACGGCTATGATCAGGCGGAACAATGCCGGGCGTTGTTGGAACAAAGCCAATTTGCCGACATCCAATCAACGCCAGACCTTGCCGGCATCCCGCGCGTGGCATCCGGGCGCTACCGTTCCCCGGCCGCCGTATAATTTCATCAAGTTGTTTTTATTGACATTCCTTCAAGGCAATCATGAGCATCCAAGACAAAATTCGCGACACCGTTTCCAGTCACCCTGTTGTGTTGTACATGAAGGGTTCCGCCCAGTTTCCAATGTGCGGTTTTTCGGCGTCGGCCGTGCAGATTTTGAAAGCCAACGGCGTCGACAAGCCGTTTACGGTTGACGTGTTGCAAGACGAGGAAATCCGCCAAGGGATCAAGGAATACGCCAACTGGCCGACCATCCCACAGTTGTACGTGAATGGCGAATTTATCGGCGGCGCCGATATCCTGCGTGAAATGCACCAGTCGGGCGAACTGCAGACGCTGCTCACACCCGCGAATTAGTGACCGAGCTGCAAATTTGGGAGCTTGCGGCCATCTTTGCGGTGGTTGCAATGCTCTACTCGTCCGTAGGACACGCCGGTGCATCCGGCTATTTGGCAGCAATGGCATTGGTCGGCGTGTTACCCGAAGTAATGCGGCCGACTGCGCTAACACTCAACATCGTAATCGCCGCATTTACGACCTGGCGGTTTCGCGAAGCGCGATTTTTTGACCCAAGAGTTGTCGGGCCGTTCCTGGTTGGCTCCATACCCCTCGCATTCATCGGCGGCGGTATCCGGCTGCCAAATGATGTCTACCGAATGCTTGTCGGCGGGATATTGATTTGTTCGGCGTGTTATCTGATTTGGCGCGCCCATGGCAGGCAGGGGTCTGGCGGCATTGCCACTGAGATCGTGGTGCGGGTGCCGCCGCTGATCTCGCCTTTTATCGGCGCAGCAGTAGGCCTGCTTTCTGGTCTGACCGGCACCGGTGGAGGTATTTTTCTTTCGCCCATTATCCTGTTGATGGGCTGGGCGGGGCCGAAGACGACGGCAGGTATTGCCGCACCATTTATCATGGCCAACTCCATCGCCGGCCTTGCCGGCGGTCTTATCCAAGGCTCGATTGCGCTTTCAACGATACCCAATGCGGTGATTCCGCTCAGCGGCGCGGCGTTGGTAGGCGCGATACTTGGTACCTGGCTCGGTATTTACAAACTTTCAAACAGGCTGCTGATCATCACGCTTGCCCTGGTCATGCTTGTCGCATCGGCCAAGCTGCTGGGCTTGCGCTGATTTTTTGCATCAACCGCTGGCTACTGTTGCCAATGATCAGGCGGTGAATCTAGGCTAGAATTGCAAGTTACTGCAACTTTTTGCAAGATTCTGCATGAATAGCTTTTCAGCGGCTTTTACCGGCGCCCTCTCTTTGATCATGAATGGCGACGAAAATCTTGTCGCCATCATTGCGCTTTCCCTGAAGGTCAGCTTGTCGGCAGTTGGCATTGCCAGCCTAATCGGATTGTCGCTCGGCGCGCTGATCGCGGTTACCCGCTTTCCGGGCCGTGGATTGATGGTCGCCTGCCTCAACGCGATGATGGGGCTGCCGCCGGTGGTCGTCGGTCTGGTGGTGTATCTATTGTTGTCGCGCGCCGGCCCGCTTGGATCATACGGCATGCTGTTTACGCCTGGCGCCATGATCATCGCGCAGGCCATTCTGATCACACCGATCATTGCCGCACTATCGCGACAGACGATTGAAGATGCGTGGCGCGATTATCACGAACAACTCGCGTCATTGGGTGTACACGGCACCGCTGCAGCCGCCGCACTGGTTTGGGACACACGTTTTTCATTGATTACCATCACCCTCGCCGGCCTGGGCCGCGCGTGCGCCGAGGTGGGTGCCGTCATGATCGTGGGCGGAAATATCGATGGTGTGACCAGGGTGATGACGACAGCAATCGCCTTGGAAACCACCAAAGGCGATTTGCCGTTGGCGCTTTCGCTTGGCATTGTCCTGATTCTGATGGTGTTAGTGATCAATATGGCGGCACAGGCGCTTAAGACCTTTTCAGAGCGCCGCTATGGATAGCCAAACCAGCGTCAGACCTGACGGTGGTACGCCGATCGCTGCGGAATCCGGCCATTTACCCATCACCGTAAATTCCGTTTGTTACGCCATCAATGGCAAACACATCCTGCACGATTTGAATTTCACGCTCACCGCCCGCCGCCGAACCATCGTACTTGGTGCAAACGGTGCCGGAAAAAGTGTTTTGCTCCGCTTGTTGCATGGACTGCTGCATCCGTCGAGTGGATCCATCACCAACAGAAATAATCATGCCGTCACCGACGTTAACCTCCGCCGCATGGATGCCATGCTGTTCCAGCGGCCTGTCATGTTACGAAGGACCGTTATTAGCAACGTGATTTTTGGTGTGCTGCGCGGCAAGCCTGTTGAAGATTCACCCGATATCACGGTAGCCGCACTTGCGGCGCTCAACGCGGTCGGGCTGTCGGAAATTGCCGACCGGCCTGCGCGTGTATTGTCGGGCGGGGAACAACAACGCGTCGCGTTTGCGCGCGCGATGGTTCGACGACCGGAATTGTTATTCCTGGACGAACCAACGGCCAGTCTGGATCCACAATCCTCGCGGCAAATCGAAGCCATGATTGTTGCCGCCTCCGACACCGGCATGACGATCGTCATGA
>JANOEV010000482.1:0-4826 GCA_031413695.1 Burkholderiales bacterium | reverse complement strand
GGCTGGTTTAAGAAGCCCGTCACCAAGGTTGCCGACCTGAAAGGGGTTAAATTCCGTACCGTGGGTTTGGCGGTCGATATTTACAACGATATGGGTGCGGCGGTGAATCCGTTGCCGGGCGGCGAAATTGTTTCGGCCCTTGATCGTGGCCTGCTCGATGCGGCGGAATTTAACAACGCCAGTTCGGATCGCAACCTGGGTTTCCCGGACGTTGCCAAAAACTGTATGTTGCAGAGTTTTCACCAGGCGTCCGAAAATTTCGAGATTCTGTTCAACAAGAAAAAATACGATACGCTGGCACCGGAGTTGAAGTCGATCATCGACTACGCGGTTCAGGCTGCGTCGGCAGACATGTCGTGGAAGGCGATCGACCGTTACTCGACAGACTACGCCGAGATGAAGGCTAAACAAGGTGTGAAGTTTTTCAAGACACCAGATGCGATCCTGCGTGCCCAACTGGCAAGCTGGGACAAGATCACCGCCAAGAAGGAAAGTGAGAACCCAACCTTCAAGAAGGTGAACGATTCCATGAAGGCTTTTGCGCAGCGTGCAGGCGCATGGCAAAATGACACACTGGTTGATTACAAGATGGCTTACAACCACTTTTTCCGCGCCAAGAAATAAAAACGCGGCAGGGCACGAAAGTTCGGCATAACGGCGGCGTATAACGCCGCCGTTTTTGCTTGCGTGACCGCGTTTTGCGGGCATTCACCAAAGGGGGCGACACATGCAAAAAATATTGCTGGGCGTAGACAAGTTCTCGACCTGGTTTGGACAGGTGTGTTCATGGAGTGTCGTTGGTTTGACGGTCCTTATCGGCTGGGAGGTTTTTTCCCGCTATGTCCTCAATTCCCCGCATGGCTGGGTGCTGGATGCACAAATCATGTTGTATGGGGTTTTGTTCATGATGGCCGGTGCCTATACGCTGTCAAAAAACGGACACGTGCGTGGTGATGTGTTGTACGGTTTTTTCCGGCCGCGCACCCAGGCAACGCTCGACCTTATTCTGTATTTTGTGTTCTTCCTGCCGGGTGTGGTCGCGCTGACATATGCGGGCTGGACGTTTTTCAGCGACTCGATCAAGATCAACGAACAAACGTTTTCTGCGGACCCGTTGCCGTTGTACCCGTTCAAATTCGTCATTCCGCTCGCCGGCGGACTGTTGCTGCTGCAGGGCGTGGTTGAAATCGTTCGCTGCATTATTTGCATCCGTGAGGGCGCATGGCCGTCGCGTATTGAAGACGTCGAAGAGGTTGATGTCGAAAAACTCAAGGAAATGGTGCATGTGAAAGATGAGGATATTGCGGCGCTCGACAAATATGTGATTGCGGCGGGAGAAAAGAAATGATCCGCAAAGAACTCTGGTTTGGTTTCGGCCTGATGGCCATCATCCTGACGGCCGTTGCCGTATTCCTGCCATGGACCAATATGACCAACGGTCATTTGGGGTTGCTGATGCTGGGGCTGGTGGTGGTTGCCATCATGCTTGGCTTCCCGACGGCATTTACGCTGATGGGCATGGGCATGATGTTTGCCTTCTTTGCGTATTGGTCTCGCAGTGACGGCCATTCGGAACTTGCGCTGCAGCAGACGCTGGACTTGATGGTGCAAAGCACCTTTGGCGTGATGCGCAATGACGTCTTGATTTCGATCCCATTGTTTGTGTTCATGGGCTATCTGGTTGAGCGCGCCAATCTGGTGAGCAAGCTGTTCAAGTCGTTGCATCTGGCGCTTGCGCGCGTGCCGGGTTCACTTGCTGTGGCAACCTTGGTCACTTGTGCCATTTTCGCGACGGCAACCGGGATTGTTGGCGCGGTCGTGACGCTGATGGGGCTGCTGGCGTTACCGGCGATGCTGCGTGCCGGTTACGATGTGCGTTTGTCGGCGGGTGTGATCACCGCCGGCGGCTGCCTGGGAATTCTGATCCCGCCATCAGTCATGCTGATTGTTTACGGTGCCACGGCCGGTGTATCGGTGCCGCAATTGTATGCGGGCGCATTTTTCCCTGGTTTGATGCTTGCCGGACTTTATTGCCTCTATGTCATGATTGTCGCCAAGTGGAAGCCACATTTGGCGCCACCACTGCCTGATAGCGAGCGTGTGATCACGTTGCCACCGGCCAACATGCAAATCAATGCATCGGTTGGGCGCCTGGCGCTGCCGTCATTGCTGCTTGCACTCAAGGGCGAGCGCAACGTCAACATTTCGACCAAGTTGATTCTGAAAGAATTGGGCGTGACGTTGGCGCCGCTGTTGGTTTTTGTGGTCATGATGGGTCTGACATGGAATGCCTTGACGCGCCCGGATGAAGTGCAAGACCTGAGTGGCCTGCAGCAAATGGGCACGGTTGGCGCCACTGAATCGACATCCGGCGGTCTTGCCGAACCACCGGGCAGTGATTTAAAGGAACCGGTCGCCGAGGGTGTGCAAGAGCCACCTGGAACCGTCAAGGAACCTGCGACAAGTGGTGTTCAGGAGCCACCGGGCAGTGAGAGTACGACGTCCACCAAAGCGGACACAAAAAGCCTGGAAGCGGCCAAATCGCCGGACTTTCATGAGTTAAAGCGCGACCCGACGCCGCGGGCATTCTGGTATGTGTTCGGTGTCGGCTTGAGTATGCTGACGGTGCTTTACGTTACCTTGACGTTTGTACGACTCGAAGTTTTCAAAATGTTGCTGACATCGTTCTTTCCATTGTCGGTCATGATTCTGGCCGTGCTCGGAACAATTATGTTCGGGTTGGCAACACCAACTGAGGCCGCAGCCGTCGGGTCGCTCGGCGGGTTCATTCTGGCATCCGTATATTTATTGCTGACACAGCCGCGTGAAAATATCATCAAATCGGCAAAAATCTGGGTGCCGCTTTGGATGGTGTTTATGGTGGCCGTGGTCTGGTTTATTTTGTTCAAGGCCGAGGTGGTGGCAACGCCACCAACCAATTGGGTCGGCTGGATGTCAATGGGTGCGCTCGGTCTTTGGGCGGTCATCGCCATGGTTCAGGCAAAAATGATTGGCACGGTGCGTGAATCAACCTACCTCACTGCAAAGACGTCGGCAATGGTTTGCTGGTTATTTGTCGGCTCGTCTATTTTCTCCGCAGCGTTTGCGTTACTTGGTGGACAAGCCATTGTCGAAAGCTGGGTGTTGTCACTCGGCCTGACGCCATTACAGTTCATGTTGCTCGCACAATTCATCATTTTTGTGTTGGGTTGGCCGCTGGAGTGGACCGAGATCATCGTGATCTTTATGCCGATCTTTATTCCGCTATTGCCAAAATTCGGTATTGATCCGCTGTTTTTTGGGCTGTTGGTCGCGCTGAATTTACAAACAGCGTTCCTGTCACCACCGGTGGCCATGGCCGCGTTTTATTTGAAGGGGGTTTCACCGCCGCACGTGACATTGAATCAGATTTTTGCGGGCATGATGCCGTTTATGGGAATACAGGTATTCGCAATCTTTATTCTGTACGTGTTCCCGCAAATTGGCTTGTGGTTACCGAATCTGCTTTATAACTAGGACTATTCAGGACGCGTTCCTCGCCTGAATAACTTGCCGGGTTGGAGCGGACGCTGTTGCGCCGCTCAACCCTGCAGGTCAGCGTTTCGCCCTGCGGTTAAGCGTTTCGCCTGACGATGTTTGCGTTTCTTCATGTAAGGTACGCGCTCCTGCCGGTGCACGCAGGTACTTCCTTTCGCACGATTAGCTTCTGCTGCTGTTGGTTTTCTATTCTCATATGAAATCTAAAATCCTGATCACGCGACAAGTGTTTCCCGAGGTTGTCGCCGCACTTTCGCAACAGTTTGACGTTGATCACAATGCATCTGACGACGTCATGTCGCCTGATGCATTGCGCGCGCGTGCGCAAGGCTGTTTCGGTGTGATGACCTGCCTGACGGAAAAGATTGACACGGCGTTTTTTGATGCTTGCCCGTCGGTCAAGGTGGTGTCGAATATTGCGGTTGGTTACAACAATATTGATATTGCGGAAGCGACCAAACGCGGTGTGAAGGTGACCAACACCCCGGGTGTATTGAATGACACCACGGCCGACCTGACGTTTGCATTGCTCATGGCGACGGCGCGGCGCATTACAGAAACCGAAGCGCGGCTCAGGCGCGGTGAATGGAAAAAAGGCTTTGCACTGCAGCAGTGGCTCGGCTGTGATGTGCATCACGCCACACTCGGCATCATCGGCATGGGACGTATCGGACAAACCATCGCCAAACGCGCGCTGGGGTTTGAGATGAACACGCTCTATTACAACCGCAGCCGTCTTGACGGCGCGACCGAGGCGGCATTAAAGGTGCGGTATGTGAGCAAAGCCGAGGTATTAGCGCAGAGCGATTTTGTGGTGGTGATGGTGCCGTACTCGAAAGAAACACACCATTTGATCGGTGCAGCCGAGCTCGCGTTGATGAAGCCCTCGGCCATTTTTATCAATACCGCGCGCGGCGGCGTCGCCGACGATGTGGCGTTGATTCAGGCGCTCAAGGAAAAGCGTATTGCCGGCGCAGGTATCGATGTGTTCGAGAACGAACCGGCACTCAATGCCGCGTTCCTCGCGTTGGACAACGTGGTCTTGACGCCGCATATTGGCAGCGCCACCCTCAACACCCGCATGGCCATGGCTGGTTTGGCCGCGCATAACATGTCGCTCGCAATTACCGGCGGCATGCCGCCAAACCTGTTAAACCCGTGATGTCGTTGATTTCAGCAGCGGCCGATGATTCGCCGATGCCGCTTCAACGGGCATCTTGATGATGTCGACCCATTCATTGATAAGTTAAGGATTCCAAATGAGCATGAAAGTATCGTTTCTCGGTCTG
>JANOEV010000481.1:0-8512 GCA_031413695.1 Burkholderiales bacterium | reverse complement strand
CGCATCAGCACGTCGTAGTTCGGTTCGTCACGGGTGGTGCGCCGCAACCCGTCGATTCCAGTCCGCTCCGCAACGGCGATCCAGATTTCGGGGACCAGCACGCCCTCGACATCGAGCGTCACGATCGTCTGGCGATGGTCGTTCACCCCGCCAGTCTCGCCGCTGCACCCTCACCGCACGAAACCGTCCCACGGTGCCGGGTCAAACGTGACGTTTCGTCAGTTGGAGATGTGCCTGATGGTGATCGGTGGGCGCTCGGGGGCAGCGAACTCCTGGGTGGCCCAGCCCAGGTAGATGATGCCGACGATCCGGTCGTCGCGGTCGAACTCGCACAGGTCGAGGACCGCCTGCGGTTGGGTGAGCGCCGGGGTCGACCAGAAGCTGGCGAGGCCGAGCGTGGTTGCGCCGAGGAGGAGGTTCTGAATTCCGGCGGCGACGGCGTCACGGTTCTCGGCGTGAAGCATCTCATTGGCATCCGGTGTGCAGCCGACCACGAGCGCCATGGGCGTGCGGAGATACTTGGTGCGAGTCTTGGCCCGCTTGACGTCGTCGCCGAAGCCGACTCGCGCCATCTCGTCGGCCATCGTGTCGCCCAACGCCGCCCGACCGGCGCCGGTGAACACGGCGAACCTCCACGGCCAGGTCTTCTTGTGATTGGGTGCCCACGTGGCAAGGCCACACAGCTCCGCGATTACCTCGAGCGGCACCCCACGGGTCCGGTCGACGATCATCGACGTGCGACGCGACCGCACGAGCTTCGAGAACTCGTCGAAGTCGGCGCGGGCTGGGTCCATGGCTTCAGGATGTCATGCCGTCGCCCAGATCAGCACCTCAGCGCCCACGTGGCCCGCCGTGAGACTCCGCAATCCCGCTCCGGTCAGCCGTACGGCGTCACCGGCCGACAGCGATTCGGCGCCATCGAGCGTCGCCGAACCACGTGGCACGAACACGTGGACGTGGCGATCGTCGGGAACGGTGATCGACTCGTCGGGGCCGAGTCGCCCACCCCACAACACCGCGTCGCGTTGGCGGATCGAGATCGCGGCTTCGTGACCCTTTCCTGACGCGATCGGCACGAGGCCTCCCTTGTCGAGTTCAGCGTTGATGTCGAGTTGTTCGTAGCCGGGGTCGATCGATTCGGTGTCAGGTCGCACCCACATCTGCACGAAGTGGACGTCGTCGCTGCCCGAATTGTTCATCTCCGAGTGCCAGATGCCCGTGCCGGCTGACATCCGCTGGGCGAGCCCGGGGTAGAGGACGCCACGGTTGCGTTCGGAGTCCTTGTGCTCGAGTTCGCCCGAGAGCACCCACGTGATGATCTCCATGTCGCGGTGCGGGTGGGTGTCGAAACCGGAACCCCCGCTGACGATGTCGTCGTTGTTGACGAGCAGAAGGCCGTGGCCGGTGTTCGAGGGGTCGTAGTGGCGACCGAAGCTGAACGAGTGCTTGGAGTCGAGCCAGCCGATCTTGGTGGTGGGACGCTCCGACGCCCGACGGACGTCGATCACCGCAGCAGTTGAGTTCGTAGTCATACCCATCAAAACACTTGTGCCCACAAGGATATTCCGTTCTGCAGGATGGCTGTGCCTCAGGTCGTTGGGCCCTTGTGCGGCTACGACTCGGATGGGAGGGTTGGGGTGAGACCGACACAGGGAGGTGGTCATCATGCACACGACGTCGATGAGCGGGCCGTCGATGGCGAGCGGGCCGCCGATGGTGGCACTGGCTCGTGGCGAGCATGTTTTTGAGTGTCGTCAAATACAGTCCGAAGCCGTTTTTCTCGTATTGGGCAAGGTAGGTTTTGGCGAGATAAGCCCGCGCCGCATCAAGGTTGTACACATGTCGATCACCAATGTAGCGGATCCAGTCCGGATCGTTCAACAATGCCATAAAAAACGCTGCATCATCGAGCGTGAAGCGGCGAAGCACGAGTCGTTCTGTTTCAATTTCAATGTCAACCAACGTAAACTCCCTGCCTCATGAACAACCCGCCTCCATCACGTTTCTGATGGCGATTCTAACCTTTGCCGCGCAGGCAGAAAGCCTGCCGGCTGAATGCAATCAATGACCAACCGCCCGACGCTCTACACATTCCGGCGCTGCCCATATGCAATTCGTGCGCGGCTGGCCATTGCCGTTTCCGGTATTGAGGTCGACGAATACGAGGTGGATTTAGCCGCCAAGCCTGCCGCAATGCTTGCCATTTCGCCCAAAGGAACGGTGCCGGTGCTGCAACTGCCTGACGGTACGGTGCTCGAACAAAGCCTCAATATTATGAATTGGGCACTTGGCCGGAATGATCCGGAGCAATGGCTCGGTGGCGCGCCGGATGTGGCGACAATGGCAGATGCCCTGATCACGGAGAATGACGGCAATTTCAAGCGCGCGTTGGACGGCTATAAATACCCCGCGCGTTTTCCGCTGTACCCGGCCGAAAAATACCGGGACGAGGGTGTCGCGTTTCTGGCAACGCTCGAGTCACAATTGGCCATGATGCCGTTTTTGACCGGCGACAAACGTGGGCTGGCCGATGCCGCCATCGTTCCATTTGTTCGCCAATTTGTTGCGGTTGACCGCCCATGGTTTGATCAATGCGGTATGCCACGGGTCAGAGGTTGGCTGGATGGCTATCTTGCCTCGCCGCTGTTTATCGGGGTGATGGCAAAACCATTGGCCATCGGGCAGGCCCCCCTGCCCGCAAAAAATCCATAAAAGGCCGTCCCGCCGGGCGCTTTCAGGGTACGATAGCGGTCCACCATTTCCCGGATTGCCATCATGTCACACGCCGCTGCTGCTGCTGCCCCTACCGCCCCTGCCAATGCCGCACCCGTCGCCGCTGCAACGGTCGTCGACCCGGTCGCCGTCACGGCGGAAAGACTGTTTATCGAACTGGCCAGCGGCGGCGTGGTCATTAGCAATAACGCCGCGACACTCCCGGTTGACGCAAAGAGTCTCGCCAAGTTGAGCTTTGAGTTATCCAAGGCTTTTCATGAAGTTGAGCTTGCCGGCCGCGCAAAAGTCGTGCAAACGGTTGCCAATTTCGACGCGAATATGTGCGACTTCGACGCATGGTCATCAAAGCCGGCGGCGTAGCAGAACGAGCATCATGCTGATCGTCAATGCCTGACGTCGAACCGTTGGGGCTGCCCGTCAACACTATCGTTTACCGGCTGCTTTCTTGGCGGTCGGCTTGCTTGCCTTCTTGATCACCCGCTTTTCCTGCGAATCACGATAAACCAGTACCGGCACATCGCACATGGTCTGTACTTTTGTTGTCACGCTTCCCAGAAACATCTGCGAAAACAGACTGCGCCCGTGTGAACCCATAAACACGAGGTCACATGGTGAATCCGACGCCACGGCGGTATCGACAATCGCTGTTGCCGGACTATCGTTTTCGATACACAGTGAGGTACACGCCACACCCGCCTCGTGTGCGGCCTGGTCGATAACACCGAGATATCGCTTGGCCGCGGCCCGCTGGACCTTTTCATAGGCCTTTGCCGAAACCAATTCGGGTACCGCCACAAATGGCTCGGTGGCGACGACATGAAACGGCGGATAAACGTACAAGGACACAATTGACGCGTCGAGGTACTTCGCCAACTCAATGGCGGCGCGCGCAGCGTGCTCAGCGCGCGGCGAGCCGTCGGTCGGAACCAGAATACGTTTAAACATGCGATACCTCCATTGCAATATCCATCGAGAGCCTACAGCCCCAGATTACCCACCTGCCTGCCGTCGATGTTGATGCGGATCAAGCAAGACCGAAAAACTACCAATCCCGGCACCGTCACGCAGGCGATCGCGGCAAGCCGACCAACGCGCATTTATTGCCCATCAGCGCAGTTAAGGCTTTGTCAGTTCATACAATTTGGCCTGTTCGTTTTCCGCTAATCGCTTTTTTTTCGACAGGCGATTCTGCATACTGTCAGCATGATATTCGACGCCCTCAAATCGTCCGTCAAGAACCTTTCGGGCCGTGATCGGGCCGTGAGCCGGTTGGTTACCGCGTGCCGCCAGTTATTGTCCGAAGAGGGCGAGGCATCCGGCACATCGCGCGCCCTGGAAACGCTGGCACTTTATGCGGCATTGGACGGCGTCCAGCGCGCAAGTTTTTTTGAAGCGCTGAAACTTGAGTTCTCCCCCGACCCCGAAAGGGTGCTGGGCGCCGCACACGCGTATGCGCACGAGCCCTCGTCGGTGAATCTGGCGGTCCTGACCAGCGTCACCGAACCGCCGCGGCAGGAATTGCTGCGACGCTTGAACCGCGCTGCGGGTGGCACCAAGGCGATTGTTGGCATGCGCGTCAAACTGCTCGATGCGCTGCGCAAAGATCACGAGTTGGCCCAGGTCGATGATGACTTTCGACACCTGTTGTCGTCATGGTTTAACCCGGGATTTCTGGCGCTGCGGCGGGTCGACTGGGATTCACCCGCTGCATTGCTCGAACAGGTGATTCAGCACGAAGCGGTGCATGAAGTTCGCGGATGGGGCGACTTGCGCCGCCGTCTGCAACAAGATCGGCGTTGTTTCGCTTTTTTCCATCCGGCCATGCCGGACGAACCGTTGATTTTTGTCGAAGTGGCGCTGTTGGACGAAATGGCGGATCAGATCGGTCCGCTGATCGATGTCAATGCCGCACCGGGTGATCTGTTGAGTGTCAAAGCCGCGGTGTTTTATTCCATCAGCAACTGCCAGCCCGGACTCCGCGGCGTTTCGCTCGGCAATTTTCTGATCAAACAGGTGGTTGATACGCTGTTGCAGGATATCCCGCGCGTGCGGGCGTTTTGCACGCTCTCGCCGATTCCCGGTTTTCGCGATTGGTTGAAGGCGCGGGTGGCAAATGGATTTGCCGCCACGGACAAACGCATCAATGAAAAACTGCGCAAGGCGCTCAGCGCCGTCAAATCAAAACTCGGTGATGTATTGGGTGGGTCGACCGCAGACCTGCGCGCCAATGCCGCAACGATTGCCAGCCTCAAGCGCGAATTGAGCACGTTGTGTGCGGCCTATTTAATGGGTGTGGGTGAATCAGGCGGCGCTTCGCAAGACCCGGTGGCACGATTTCACCTTAATAACGGCGCCCGCCTCGACCGTCTGAACTGGGCGGCAGATGACTCCGACAAGGGACTCAAGCAGTCACTGGGGCTGATGGTGAATTACGTCTATGAACGTCGCCGCATTGAACACAACCACGAACAATTTGTGCGGGGCCGCACCATTGCCGCCTCGGCAGTGGAAGATCTGATCTAACCGGCTGTCGGGGGACCCGGCGGCAGGGGCGGTGCAGGCGTTTGGGGATGATCAAGATCCGGTCGGTGCCAGGGATCAACGTGTGTCATCAGGTTCAACACACGATGGCGCTCAAGAACCCGCCGGCGCGCCTCGACGGCGATATCGTGTCCGGCTTCAACTGTGATCGCCGCATCGACCTCAAGATGGGCATCGACCACAATCATGTCACCCATCTTGCGGGTACGAATGTCGTGGACACCAGCCACACCGGGTGTTGTGGCAAGGGTCTGACGGATCGCATCGACCTCCAACTCATCGACCGAACGATCCATCAAATCATGCAGCGCATCCCAGCCAAACGTCCAGCCCATGCGCGCGACCATGAAACCGACGATCAGCGCGGCAATCGGGTCGAGAATTGGATAGCCTGCAAGGTTGCCAATAATGCCGATGCCGACCACCAGCGATGAGGCGGCATCCGAGCGTGCGTGCCACGCGTTGGCAATCAACATGCTCGACTTGACACGCTTGGCAACGGTAAGCATGTAGCGAAACAATACTTCCTTGGCGACCAGCGCGCCGCATGCCACCCACAAGGCCGAAATATGCACCGTCGCAACCGTTTCCGGCGACTCCAGCTTCTGAACCGCCGCCCACAACATGCCCACACCAACCACCAGCAGCAATACACCCAGCACCAATGACGCAGCGGTTTCAAACCGTTGATGCCCGTACGGATGATCCTGATCTGCATCTTTTTTGCTGTGGTGACTGGCAAACAAGACAACAAAATCCGCCACCAGATCTGACAGTGAATGCAAACCATCGGCGATCAATGCCTGCGACTTTGACGTCACCCCAACCACGATCTGGGTTGTGCTGAGCAGGATGTTGACGACCACACTGATCCAGGTGCCGCGTGATGCCGCTGCAGCACGCGCGGCAATATTGCGTTGGGTGTCTTCGGGGTCGTCGGTGATATCTGTGTTTTGCATGGGCTGCGGTTCGCGGTGGTCAGCGCTGTTCAGTCTACGCCTTGACGCCCTGTGATGCCAGCCTCGATCAGCCGTTGACAGCCGCGTTGACGGGGATCAGCAGTTCGGCAACCTCACCGCGCCCGGGGTTAAATTGATTGACCGGTTGATCCGAGGCATAGCCTATTGCCAGACCGCAAAGCAGTTTGTATTGGCGCGGCACCGCAAATGCTGCGCGCACCGGACCGGCCCATGTCGCCAACGCACCCTGCGCGCAAGTCGCCAAGCCATTGGCTTGCGCTGACAACATCAGCGATTGCAAAAATATCCCGGCATCAAGTACCGCGTATTCATGCAAACCACGATGGACAAACACAAAGATGGCGGTCGGGGCACCAAAGAATTCAAAGTTACGTCGCATTTGTGCATTGCGGGCGGTGTGATCATGCCGGTCGATGCCCAGCAACTTGTAGAGTCCGAATCCGGTCGCCCGACGACGCGGCAATAAATCGGGCGGGTAGTCGAAATGAACCTTGAAGTCACAATCGGGCAGCCCCCTGCGGGTGACCAACGCCGTTAGCTTGCCGAACAAGCCGCCGGCAAGCGCACTTGCGCCGGCGTCGTAATTTGCCGTCAGCGCGCTTGCAAGCTGATTCCGCAGTTCGCCGGTTGCAATGGCGATTCGATAGGGCTGGGTATTCGACCAACTCGGCGCCCAATTTGCATCCGCCAATATGCGGTCGAGTAGCTCGGCGGGAATGGGATCATGGCAAAAATCGCGCACACTGCGGCGATCACGAATTAGTGCGGAAAAATTGTCTGGCATTTTGGTCGTCGGCAATAGAGGCTTTGGTGTTGATACGTTGCGGATTCGTTTGTTGATTATGGATGAACCTCACCCGACGCGGACAAAGAAGGTGTTTATTTGACGATGATCAATACGCCAAACATTGCAGCGCACAAAATTAATTTTGTGACCAACCGAAAATGAGATATGAAATGAAAAAAACAAACCTGTTTCTGCCGCTACTTGCCGCCTGTACCCTCGCCACCGTTTCCGCACCCGCATTGGCGGAAGACAGTCCGTGGATGGTGCGCATTCGTGCGCTCAATATGCAGGTCGATAACGGCAATTCACCGAATGTTGCCGGTGCCAAAGTGACCGTCAACGACAAAACATTTCCGGAAATAGATTTTGTCTATAACTTCACCAAGAACGTTTCCGCCGAGCTGGTGCTGACCTACCCGCAAAAACACGACGTTTCGTTGCAAGGCAACAAGATTGGCTCGCTCAAACACCTGCCACCAACGTTGTTGCTACAGTATCAGTTCGCGCCCGGGCAGATGTTTAATCCGTATGTCGGTGCAGGCGTCAATTACACCCGCTTCATGCGTGTGAGCCTACCCAGCGGGATTACCACCGACAAGAGTAGCGTCGGTTTTGCGGCCCAGATTGGTGCGGATTTCGAAATCGCGAAAAACGTGTATCTCAATCTTGATTACAAACGGGTCAACATTGAAAGCGACATCAAGGTTGCAGGGGCCAAGCTGACCACCCTGAAAGTCGATCCAAACCTGATCAGTATTGGTATCGGTCTGCGTTTCTAAGCTTTTGGCAGCTTGATCAACGCCACGCCCACGGGTGTGGTGTTGTCTGCCATCTTCCAACGACGGCAATTGATAACTGATGCGTGGCTGGCACGGCAAAGACCGCGAGGTCGCGCGTTGCCCTAGGCGACCTTGAGACCCCTTGTCAGACTGCGGGGGGCGTGCCTGGCGTTGCCGCGTCTTCGCCGGCGGCTTCGTCATCTGAAGGATCTGCATCAGCCGATTGGCCCTCTGACGCTTTGCGCGCGAGTTTTTCTTCTTTTTTCGCCTTCTTGGCGAGTTCACGCTGACGCTTTGCAAAATTATAGTTTGGCTTTACCAATGGATAGTCCTCAGGATGTTTGGATTGATCAACCGGTCATGCCGGATTTCGCTGCTTGTACGAATGTCTGATTTTAGCCCGAACCATCGACCAGCCGACATTGCAACAGGCAATTTCCTATTGACGCGGCTGCGCACGGCCGGGAGGAATGTAGTCCCAGCCGTTCGGGCGGTGATACACGGTATGAAGGAGCAGACCCTGGTGCGCCGGGTCGAGGCCGAGGTCACATGAACATGGACAGCCGCATCCAATGTTTGTCATCAATGCCGCACGCGCTGCCTCTGATTCTGCGTTGCTAGTGATAATTCTTCTTCCGCTGACAGTGTTCTTTGTCATTGGACTTCGGTTTGGATTTTTTAACAAAACAACC
>JANOEV010000480.1:0-2168 GCA_031413695.1 Burkholderiales bacterium | reverse complement strand
ATCACTGGCTGCATTCCACTGATTTATGTCTGCTGGTGTTGTCCAGGCTGTCCATACCTTTTCGATACTTGATTTGATCGTTGTTTGAATGGTGATCTTGAGCATGAATGTGTCCGTGAGAAAAGTAACTAACTAAATTTGTGGCGACAACCCGAATCTCCACAACTTTTTGGGCTAACAATAGGGGGGCGGAGTCGCATTGTTTTCCATTTGATTCGATGGATCAAACTATGAAATCAGAAATCAATCGGGAACTGCCGCTATTGGCCGATTTCATCATTGAATCACGACCCAAGGCACTTCCAACCAATTATCCGCACGGTGCACCGCAGTCATGTTCGCGCGCATGGCCCACGGAATAATTTGGATATGCAACGGTAACTGATAAATGTTTTCGTTTTGGATTTTGAACGCATCGACGATCATCGCCATCCGCTTCTTGGGATCGAGTTCACCTTTGATTTGTTGCACCAGCGCGTCGAATTTTTTGTCGGAGACCTGACCCCAGTTGTAATCACCATCCCCTTTGTCGTTACGGGTGTGCAAAACCGGTTGCAGGGTAAAAATCGGATCAAAGGTTGAGCCGCCCCAGCCGAGCAAATAAAAACTGGTATCGAGTTTTTGCACCTTGGCAAAATAAGTCGACACCGGCATTGCGTTCACCCGCACACGAATGTTGATCTTGGCGAGCATGCCGGCCACCGACACACAAATACGCTCGTCGGCGAGATAACGGCCGTTGGGGCAATCGAGGGTGATGTCAAAGCCGCTCGCGTAGCCAGCTTCCGCCATGAGTTTGTTGGCGGCGCCAACATCAAACGGCAGCCGCTTGGTCAGCTCGGCGGGCAGGCCTGCGGCGACCGGGTTGGGATGAATCTACCCGGTTGGAATTGACAGGCCGCGCATGGCTGTGCGTTTGATGGCCTCAATGTCGATCGCTTGATACATGGCCTGACGCACACGCTTATCCTTGAGCGGATTTTTGCCTTTGAGGTTGCTGTAGAGCAATTCGGTGCGCGACTGGTCCATGCCAAAAAAGATGACGCGGTTTTCGATTCCTTCAATAACCCTGAGTTGTTTGTTACGTTTAAATTGTTCAAGATTCTGCACGGCCGGATCGAGCACAAAATCGAGCTCGCCGGAAACAAGTGCCGACATGCGCGTGGCCTCGGAACTGATTGGTGTGTAAATCACCTCGGTGACGTTGCCCTCGAATTTCTTTGCGGCAATGCCCCACCAGTTTGGATTTTTCTTCAACACGGTTTTGATTTCCGGCGCGCGAGAGACCAGCATGAATGGCCCTGTGCCGTTGGCATTACGCGCGGCAAAGGTTTCTTCGCGCGCCTTGTAATCCTGCACACGCTCGACCTTGTTGGCGATTGCCCAGTCTTTGTTCATGATGAACAAGTTCACCAGCATTTCGAGTGTGACCGGGTTGGGTACGTCGGTCACCAACTCGACAGTGTATGCATCTATCTTGCGTGGTTTGCCGATGGCATTGGCATACACCCGAAAGTTTGACGTCGGTTGCTGCAAGCGCAGGATCGACCAGACGACGTCATCGGCGGTCAGCAGTTTGCCATCGTGAAACTTGACGTTTTTGCGGATATCAAACACCCACGTGGTCGAATTCGGTTGGCGCCAGCCAGTCGCCAGCCGCGGCACGATTTCCATTTTTTTGCCACGTTCAACCAGGCTTTCGTAGATCTGCCCGTTGATGTTGTTGTTGACACCGGCGTTTTGTGAATGCGGGTCGGCCGTTTGCATATCGCCGGCGCTCGACCAGCGCAGGGTTTTGGCTGATATCGGCGTCGCCAGCAGCATCGCCATTGACAACAATGCCGTCGATAACAGGGCAAGACGGTTGGTAAGCAAAAATGTGGGTGTTTTCATTAAATGGTCTGAATGGGAAGGTGATTTGTGACGATTTTGTGCAATTTATTTCATCATTTTCCCATGCTACCGTAAACTCTCGGTTTGCCCCGTGTTTTAGCCCGAATACGCGTCCGACCACGAGCCTATCTTGATCCGTTTTTCCATCCTGCCGAAGCATCCCGCCGCGCACATTTTTGAAGTCACGGTCACCGTTGATTCGCCAGCGGCGGATGGGCAGCGTTTCATGCTGCCCGTTTGGATTCCCGGCAGCTATATGGTGCGGGAATTTTCAA
>JANOEV010000479.1:0-6666 GCA_031413695.1 Burkholderiales bacterium | reverse complement strand
GCTCCCAGCTTTTCAAGAATGCGGCGCGCGTGTCCGCCGCGCCCGAAGGTGCAATCGACATAAACACCGTTTTCAAGAATGCGGAGGGCCGACACCGCTTCATCAAGGAGGACGGTGGTGTGGGGTTCGCCATTCATCAATCCTCTATAGCGAGAAGTCTTCGGTGCCCGGCGGAAGTCCCGCCGCACCCGAAGTGAGCGCTGAGAGTTGTTCGTTCCAGGCCGTCAATGACCACACTTCAAAGTGTGAGCCCTGGCCGACGAACATGATTTGTTTCTCGATCCCGGCGAACGCGCGCATTTCCGGCGACACCAGAATACGGCCGGCGTTGTCGAGCATCAATTCCTCGGCAAAGCCGATCAACATGCGCTTCCACACCGACGCGGTTGCATTCATTGCGGGAAATTTCATGACGCGGTCACGAATCGGTTCCCACGTTGCCTGCGGATAAAGCAACAGGCACTTGTCAGGATGCGCGGTCAACACAAGTCTGCCGCCCGAGGGTGCCGAAAGACCGTCGCGATGTTTGACCGGAACGGCAAGCCGCCCCTTCACATCCAGATTAATTTGCGACGCACCTTGAAACACATATCCCCCGAATATTTTTTGAAAAATGCAAAAACCGACCACTCAGCACAAACACATGCAGTGCAATGGCCGAATAAGCAGCAACAAACGCGGGCTTTTTCGAGAAATCCCACTTTTCACCACTTGTGGACACTATAGGCAATAAAAAACCCGCGGTCAAGCGGGCTTTACACATTTTTTCGTTATGCTTCAGGGACTTAGCGCATTTTGTTGAAGCAAACTAGCCTGTGGAAAACTTTGTTGATAATTAACAAGATAGGCTTTAAACCTAAAGTAACTTCGCAGGATTATTGCTGAAAAATCAGGCGCTTACTGTAAATACATACATTCTTTCCAAATTCAGGATGCGGTGCCTCTGCAAGGCGCGGGCGAAAACCAACATCGAAAAGAATAACGCCAGCAACGACGCGCACTTTCAGCCAACAACAGCTGGAAACACCCGCCGATAATGCACTTATGCAAACCACGCTGTTTCCGCGGTGGCGACAATGTTCACGCTGATAATGATTGATTGTTTTGACGGCGCACCTCACATCAATGGACGTGGATTTTTCCTGGGCATTTGCGGCTTTGTTGGCGCTGGCATTTTTTGCCGGACTGGTTGATTCGGTGATCGGCGGCGGCGGGCTGATTCAAGTCCCTGCCCTGCTGGTGTTTCTGCCCGGCGTGCCGGTGGCGACCATTTTCGGCACCAACAAAATCATTTCATTGGCGGGGACGTCGGTGGCGTTTGCAAAACTTGCCGGCGCTGTTCCAGTGCCCTGGAAAAGTATGCTGCCGGCGGCCATGATCGCCGCCGTATTTGCGTTCATCGGCGCACGCGCGGTCAGCGCGATCGATCCCGCCCTGCTGAAGCCGCTTATTTTATTTTTGCTGGTGGCGGTGGCGTGTTACACGCTGATGCGCAAAGACTTCGGCGCGTTACACCAGCCAAAATTCGCCGCGCAACACGAACGTTTGGTGGCGATTGCCATCGGCGCCGCGCTGGGATTTTACGAGGGGTTTTTTGGCCCCGGTACCGGCAGTTTTTTGATTTTTGCGTTTGTCGGTTTTCTTGGCTTCAACTTTCTGACCGCGTCGGTGTCGGCCAAGATCGTCAACATCACCACCAACCTCGCCGCGACTGCGTGGTTTGCCTACAGCGGCAACATCCTCTACAAACTGGCCATCCCGATGGCGCTGTGCAATGTGGCCGGCGCGTGGGTGGGCGCGCACCTGGCGCTGAACCGCGGCAGCAAATTTCTGCGTGTGTTTTTTCTATGTGTCATTGCGGCATTGATCTGCCGGTTTGGATGGGATGTATTGCGCAATCCGATGTAAGTCTTTGCGTCACAAGACCCAGCGCTCAGGCGCGACTGCGCGACAGCGTCACACTAAATTTCACACCGTCACCGCCCGGCAAATTTTCGGCATGGATGCTGCCGTGATGAAATTCGGCAATCAGCCGTGCGATATACAAACCAAGACCGAGGTGGGCCGCATTTGTCTGGGTATGGTCAGCCGCACGTTTTGACACCATCGAATCAAACAAGGCCTCAACCTCGCCGACATCGCCCGGCAGCAACGGCCCCTTGTTTTCAACCGATACGACGACATTCCCGCCAACCGTGCCGGATGACACGGGGCCTTGCGCCAACACACGCACGGCAACCGGCGTATCAACGCTGGCGAAGTCAATTGCATTTTCAATCAGTTTGTCGAGCATTTGTGCAATTGCATCCGGTGCAACATCGACAAAACAGGCGTCTGTATCCGCCGTGAATAAAAACCGCTGCGACAGAAACGTCTGCTGATAACCGGCGACACAACCGCCCACCAACGCGACGATGTTAATCCGCTGGCGCTGTGCGCCCTGCAGAATTTGTTCCAGTTGCGTCGCTTCAGACATACGCGAAATAATTTGTGCCAGCCTTGCCACACCTTCGTCCGCTCGCGCCAGGAATTTCCGGTCATCATCCGGAATTGCCGCATCACGCAAATTATCGAGTGATGAACGCACCACGGCAACCGGCGTGCGCAACTCATGTGACAAACGCGCTGCCAATTGCTCGAGGTAACTGTTATAACCGGCCTGCCTCGCCACCATTGCGCGCAGCGTTTCGTTGAGCGCGCCGATCTCGTCATGGTCGCCGGTTTGACGAATATCCCCGCGCACACGGCCCTGGGCATCAATGGCACGGTTTGCCTGGCGCTGCAGCCGTGACAACCTTGTCGCGAGGCGAAATACAAACGCCACCAATACGCCAAACACAACAACAAACACAATCAGCGTCATCGCGATCACCGATTCGGCGGCACCCCTTGCGACGCTCCGATAGGCGGTGTCTGTCTCCTCGATCACCACCGCGGCAACAATATTGTCAAGCTGCCAAACCGGTGCCGCCACGGACAACAACGCGGCTTTGTCCGGCAACAACAGCCAGCGGGTGGTTGATTCGCCGCCTGCCGCGCGCTGCGCCTGTGCCAACACCAGCGGAACGGTGTCGGCGTCGCGCAGGACATCGGCTACCCGCGGCATCACGTACGGCATGACCAACCGTGAGATCGGCGCCAGCCATGCAAACCAATCACGTGACGCTTGCGCTACCGGCGCTATTTCCGCGCCCCTGATAGTCGGTGATGCCCGCAGTGATCCACTCAGGCCGCGTACGCGCCCCGCCGCATCAATCACCCAAATGCGGCCACCCAGCATGCCACTCTGGTTGAGGATGCGTTCGACCTGTTTGTTTGGCTGATAAATAGCGCCGAGCGATGCAATTGTTTCCGGCTCGCTCGCGGTAAAAAAAGCGACGATGCGTTCCCTTTCAAGCGCGGTCGCCGCGGCGGCGGCCAGTGCGGCATCATCCGCCCTGATTTCTGCATCGACGACCGAATTGATGCCGGGCGCCGGCGCTGCCGTTTGTCCCCCTGCAGATGAGACCGGTCCGCGAAGATTGATCTCGGGGCGATCGGACAACGATGCCGCCACCAATCTGGCGGCCGCCACCGCCACCTGCTCCTGGCCGGCACGCAGATAAACCGCCAATTCACGCACAAACAGCAAGCCAACAAGCGGAATCAACAGCAATACGAGCGACGCCGCCAGCACCTTGGCACGAACGCTGGACAAAAATGGCACGGTGGTCATCGCCGCATTTATCGGTGGGATGGCACTAAGCGCGCCATCGGTAGCCCATCCCATACACCGTCTCGATTGCATCAAATGCGGGGTCGACCAATTCAAATTTTTTGCGGATGCGTTTCATGTGCGACGTGATTGTGTTGTCGTCAACAGTCAACTCCGCCTCGCGCATCAGCTGGTCCCGATTCTTGACGTGTCCGGTAAATTTCACCAACGCATGAATCATCCAGAACTCCGTGACGGTCAACACCACGTCCAGATTTTTCCATTGAATTGAAAGACGGTTGATGTCGAGCACCAGATCATTGCGGTGCAAGACATCCTCGGCACGCGACGGAAGTCGTTGTGCATCGAGCCGGCGAAACAACGCGGCAATACGCGCGTGCAAATGCGGCATCGATACATCCTTGGTCACATAGTCGTCCGCCCCAAGTCGCAGGCCGGCGACAATATCAAAATCGCTGTCGCGCGCAGACAGGAAAATGATCGGCAGGCCCGGCGACATGCCCCGCAAATCGCGGCAAAGTGTAAAACCACCGTCGATGTCTTCACCCAGACCAATGTCGATGATCGCCAAATCCGGCAATCTGGTCTTGAATGCCTGCATCGCCTCGGGCCGGTTGGCGTAACCGGATACCTCGTAGCCCTGACGTTTGAGCGCGTCGCTGTAGTTCGCGCGGATGGTGGCTTCGTCCTCGACAATGGCGATGTTTTTTTGCATGGATTTGCCCGGCGGCAATTGGTGGGTCTTTAATAAATCCAATATACCGCAACCAATCCGGCCGACACCTGCTGCCGTCATCGCCATCACAACGTTGCCACTATTGCGCGCCAATTCGGCCCTGATTCGCACTCGATGCGGCCCCATTTGTTTGGCTAAATGAAATTCATCAGGTGCGCATCGATTTTTCCCGCCGAATCGGGCCGCTTGAAACCATTCAGACAAAGAGGTCAACCATGCGCTTGTTTTCGAAACCACCGCAAAGACATGTTTCGCAGCCCGCTGGTTTTACCAGCCTATTTTTTGCGGGGGACTTTGTCCGGATGATTATTGCCGCCGTCGCGGTGGGCGTGGTATTCAGCGCAGGCGCGGCGACCCTGACGCTGCTGCTCTCCGGCCCGACCAATGCCACGGTTGGTCAGGATCCGGCAAACGCCACCCAATCGATACCGGCGCACAAGCGTGCCGTCTTTCAGCACAATGCCCAAAACATAAAGCCGGCATTGGCTGCGCCAAGCGCCGAGCCCGGCGAAATGCTCGATCGGTTTTTACCGGCGACGCAGCCCGCACCCAGCAACCTGTTTGTCCTTGACGGGTGCGGCGGGCGCTTGATTTACGCGAGCGAGCGCGATATCCAAATTACCATCAGCTGCGACCGTGCCGAGGTTCAGGTGATGCAAACATTCGTGGTCGAATCAAATGACAGGCATACACCGCAAACCGCCCTCTTCCAGGCCAGTCTACCCAGCGGCGCTGATTTCCAGAGCTTGCGCATACAAACAGATCGCACAACGTTGCTCGGTCAGTTCAGCAATGGTGCCGCGGGCATTGACACCCCGGACGACGACGCCGAAGCGCGGCGATTAAATTCGCAGGGACTGGTCCGGTACTTTCAGTCGTCCCAGCCTTCAGCAGAAAATACCATCACAACCGATCTGTTGACGGGGCTGATGAGCGGCGAGTCGCTGGTTGTGGTCTATCGTTATCAGATACCGGTTAAGTCTGTGGCAGGCATTGCCGCGATTTCGCTGGCACTGGCAAATACACCAGACCTTAACCCTATTGCCGACGGGATTGGCCAACGCCAACAGCAGACAGACACCGCGACCAGCATCTGGGTGATTTGGACGGATGCGCCAAAAAAAATGGTGCGTCCTCCGCTTGGCTTGATCATCGAACGCAGCGGCAATGGTGCGGGGCGCATTGAAGCCGCCTCGTGGCAATCCGCCACCCTGCCGCCAAACGGAAAATTCCAATTGGCCTGGATTCCCTAGGCGCAGTCCGCCGACAACCCAACCTCGGAGCCGGGCGCCTGAACTGTCATTGCCGCCGTCGCAATCCAAACCGGCAATGGCAGCAGGCGCCCTCTGGGCCAGGGAAACAAATCAGCTCATATTTTAAACAAAAAGTCCTTTTATATCCTTGCGTTCGGGCAATAAATGCCTGAAACAGCCCGCCAATAAACGACTTTCATGGAATTTGCATTGGTGATGCGCTGGCTGCGCAACCACAAAATCAATCGCCAGCGAGGCTGGCATTGGCGCTAAAATCATCGACGGGAGCACAATCAAATACTTAAATTCTACGATCGTCCTGGAGGACATATGTCACTGAAGAAAATTTCCGCATCGCTTGCCGCGATTGCATTCACACTGGGCGCCGGCTTTGCACACGCTGCCTATCCGGAAAAGCCAATTACCATCATGGTACCGTTTGCCGCCGGTGGCCCAACCGATACGGTGGCGCGCTCGGTCGGACAGGTGATGTCGAAATCGCTTGGCCAGCCGGTATTAATCGAGAATATTGGCGGCGCAGGCGGCACCATTGGTGTTGGTCGTGCGATTGCGGCGCCAGCCGACGGCTATACGTTGTTGCTCATGCACATCGGCATCTCAACCGCACCAGCGCTATATCGCACGCTTAAATACGACGTCAACAAGGACCTCGAGCCGATTGGTCTGATCACCGATGTGCCGATGACCATGATCGCCAAGAAGGACTTTCCGGCGAACGATCTGAAAGGCATGCTCGCCCATATCAAGGCGAACAAGGACAAGGTTTCATATGCGTGCGCCACGACTTGCCGCGCAAGGGCTTCCAGCCCGGACTGCTTCGATTTGTCGAGCGTTCGTGCCTTGGTGTCGATCACGCACAGCGCCCCCAGGTTGTAACCATCCGGCGTTCGCAACGGCGCGCCGGCGTAGAACCGAATTGCCGGCTTTTCGGTGACCAAGGG